>CAYPFH010000001.1:0-53172 GCA_964409825.1 uncultured Desulfobacterales bacterium
AACCGCAATCTATGCGCTGATCAACTCGGCCATCCTGGCCCTGATGGCCATCGGATTCAACCTCACCTTCGGCATCAGCGGGGTGGCCAACTTCGCCTACGGCGCCTTTTACGTGCTGGCGGCCTACGGCATATTGGGCCTCTTGAACTTGCTGCACCTGCCCTACCCGGCGGCGGCGGCCCTTGCCGTGGCCGCCAACCTGGCGCTCGGAGCGCTCCTGTACCGGTTCGTGCTGCTTCGCGTCCGGGGCCAGGCGCTTTCCGAGGTGATCGCCACCTTCGGCATCGGCCTGGCGATCCTGGAGCTGTTCAGCTACTTCGGATGGGTCGGGTTCGAATACACCCTGCCGGCCTTTTTCGATAAAAGCTTTATCATCGCGGACACCTACGTCGATTTCCAGCGCATCGCCATCGTGGCCTTCAGCGCCCTTCTGATCGCGGGCCTGTGGCTGTTCACCCACAACACCGCCACCGGCCTCGCCTTCCGGGGAATCGCCCAAGACGAGCGAACCGCCCTGACATTCGGCATCGATTCGGACTGGGTGGCCACCTTGAGCGTGTCCTTCGGCGCCGGGCTTGCCGCAGTGGCTGCCCTGTTCATCATCCCCCTGGGGACCATCGCCCCGGGGAAGGATACGACGTGCTCATCAAGGCCCTGGCGGTGTGCATCATCGGCGGGTTGGGAAGCACCGGCGGCGTGATCGTGGCAAGCTTCATCGTGGGCTTCGCCGAGCGGTTCACCGACACCTACATCGGTTCTCACTGGACCATGATCGTGAGCCTGGCGGCCATCCTGGTGGTTCTCACGATCAAGCCCTCGGGACTTTTCGGAAAACAAAAAGAGCTGGAAGAAAGGATCTGATCGACCATTGAAGAAGCGACAGGAACGAATCGACCGGGGCATCAAGGTGCGGTCGGCGGACATTTTCGCCCTGCTTTCCTGGCGGGAGATGGTCTACCAGGCGGCGCCGCGGCTGCTGCCGGTTTTTGCCCTCATCGTGCTGCCCCTCGTACTCGGCGTCTACTGGCAGAAGGTGCTGCTGTCGGTGGCGGTGTTCGCCCTGCTGGCAATCAGCTGGGACATCCTGGCCCAGACCGGGATGATCTCCCTGGGGCAGGCCCTTTTTTTCGGCCTGGGCGCCTACTGCGCCGGCGTGCTGAACCACTATTTCCATCTTTCTCCGTTTGTCACGCTGCCGGCAGCCACCCTGCTGGGGGGGCTGCTCTCCACCCTCCTGCTGCTGCCGGTGCTGCGCCTGCGCGGAATCTATTTTTCCATGGTCACGCTCATCGTTCCGTTGATGCTGGTCCGGGTGATCGAGGCGACCAAGATCTTCGGCGGCACCGAGGGACTTAGCGGCATGACCCCCCTGCCGTCTTCGTGGATCTAGCTTTACCTGATCATGGCCGTGCTGCTGGCGGCCCTGTTCGGCTTCCGGCGGATGATGGATTCCGACTACGGCCTGGTGCTCAAGGGGATCAAGGACAACGACCGCTCCGTGATCAACGCCGGCATCGACATTTACTGGTTCAAGGCGCAGTCGCTGTTCATCGCCGCCCTGCCGGAGGGGATCTTTCACTACATCCAGCGCAAATATCACCAGTTCGAACGGTGGGTGGAGGTGGAATGAGGACAACAGCCCCGATTCTGCAGGTGGAAGATGTGAGCAAGTCCTTCGGCGGCGTGCAGGCCCTTCATCACGTCAGTTTCGACGTTGCACCCGGAGAGCTTCTGGGAGTCATCGGCCCCAACGGTTCCGGCAAGACCACCCTGGTCAACACGATCACGCGGTTCGTAAAGCCCACCTCCGGGCAGGTGAAGTTCATGGGGAAAAAGATCAGCCACCTTGCGCCCCACAAGATCGTCCGGCTCGGAATCGCCCGGACCTTTCAGATGGTCAAGCCATTCTATCACCTGCCGGCCTACAAGAACATGATCATCCCGCTTTTTTCGCCGCGCATGAAGCAGCTGGCCGGCGGCCGATACGGCGACCGGAATGCGGTGGCGCTCGATCTGCTGGAGGAAGTGGGCTTCGAACGGGACGCGTTCGTGGCCTACAAGGCCGCCGGCGCCCTTCCCCAGGGGTATCTCAAGCGGCTGGAGCTGGCCAAGGCCCTCGCCCTGCAGTCTGAGCTGTTCATTTTAGACGAGCTGTTTTCGGGGCTTAGCCTGGCCGAGGTGGCCAGTATCGTTCCGATCATCGAAAAGATCCGCCTGGCGGGCAAGACCATCATCATGATCGAGCACCGGCTCAAGGAGCTTTTCCGCATCGCCGACCGGGTCATCGTCATGAACTTCGGTCAGAAGATCGCCGACGGCCCGGCCGAGAAGGTGATGGAAGACGAGGCGGTCAAATCCGCCTATCTGGGATCGGAAACCGGATGAAAACCGGTCTTCGGTCATGGGTCATTAAAATGCGAGAGGGGTACAACTCAACTTTCGGGATTCGAGATACCGCGAAATGAAACCCGAAAGTTGTGGCAGAAGTTGTTCCTTACGGCGGGGGAGATCTGCAACCGAACGGCCGCAGACATCAAAACTGACCGATGACGAATGACGGATGACCGGTGACCGCTTTTCAATGACCGTTGACCATTTTCACATACCCAAGGCTGATTCACAAACTGCTTTGCTTCACGATTGATTGAAAGGCATGAAATGCTGGAAGTAAACGACCTGATGGTGTTTTTCGAAAACGCGCTGGCCCTGAACAGCCTGAACCTGGAGGTGCGCGAAGGCGAGATCGTCGGGCTGATCGGCCCCAACAGCGCCGGCAAGACCACCTTCATGAACACAATCTCCGGTCTGATTATCGACATGCGGATCAAGGAAAAAAGAAAAGGCGGCGAGCGGATCAGCGTTTACGGCAGCATCGTATACAACGGCGAGGACATCACGGAAATGTCGCCGGTCGAAAGGGTCAAGCGCGGCGTGGTGCTCTCCCGGGAGCGCCATCCGGTCTTTGCCGAAAGCAGTGTCGTGGAAAACTTCAAGATCGCCGGGTTCTTGAGAAAAAAATCCGAGATCAAGGAGACCATGGAGTTTGTCTTTTCGCTGTTTCCGCCCCTGGAAAAGCTGAAAAACCGCAAAGCCGGGTTTTTGAGCGGCGGTGAGCAGCAGATGCTGGCCATCGGCATGGCCCTGGTGGTGCGGCCGAAGCTGCTGCTGCTCGACGAGCCCCTGCTGGGCTTAAGCCCCCTCATGCAAAAGGCCGTGGTGGACACCATCGTCACCCTCAACCGGGACTCGGGCATCACGGTGCTGCTCAGCGAACAGTTCGCCCGGCCCGTGCTGCCCATGGTGGACCGGGCCTTTGTCGTGGAAAACGGCATGTTGACCTTGTCGGGTACCGGCGCCGAACTGATGAGCAATCCGGAAATCAAAGCCGCCTATTTCGGAGTCTGATCCATGACGCAAAACCGAACCATTTTCGAAGCCTTTCGGTCCACAGCCGAAAAACACGCCAAAGACACCGCCGTCATCTATCTGGGCACCCGCTACAGCTACGAAAAGGTCCGGCGCATGTCCGAGGCCTTCGCCGCGGCCCTGATCGACAAGGGGTTTTCCCCCGGCCAGCGGGCAGTCATCTACGTGCCCAACGGCATCCAGTGGGTGGTGGCCTGGCTGGGAATCCATCGGGCCGGGGGGATGTGCGTGCCCATCACGCCGATCTATACGCCGAGTGATCTTTCCTACATCGCAAACGACAGCGATGCGGAGGCGATCGTCTGCGCCGACACCAACTTCGGCTATGTCAACCGGGTCCTTCCGGAAACCAAAATCCGGCTGACAGTGATCACGAAGATGGCCGAGCTTCTGCCCGCCTACAAGCGGCTGTACGGCTACCTGTTCGACATCGTTCCCCGGGGAAAGGTCGTCTTCGACGAAAGCACCTTCGAGATGCGAACCCTTCTTTCCGACTATGCCGGAAAGACCGGCCGCCTGCCGGAACTTTCCGGAAAGGGGGACGCGCTGGCCGAAATCCTGTACACCGGCGGCACCACGAAACATCCCAAGGGGGTGCCCCTCACCCACGACCTTTTCCTGGTCTCGGCAAACGAGCAGATCCGGGTGAGCGAACCGCTCTTTGCCGCCTACGACCTGATCAAGTGGTGCCGGAAGGCGCTGGTCTCCTACAAGGTGCCCCAGTATATCGAGTTTCGGGACATGCTGCCCAAGTCGAAGGTGGGAAAACTGCTTCGCCGAGAGATCCGGGACGAGGAGTCCAGAAGGGCGCAGGCATAGCGGCCCGGGTGCGGTCTTGTCCGCCTCAGGAGCAACTACGCGAAACTGTCAAGGTTTCATTCACGATCAAGCTGGTCGCCTCCGCCGTGCACCGGCGGGGCAGAGAGGAAGCCGGATGGATTTTTCGCTGACCAAGGAGCAGAAAGAAATCGTCACGGCGGCGCGAAAGTTCGCCAAGGGGGAGTTTCCCGGTCGTGCCCAGGAATTCGACCGGGAGGAGAAGTTCGACCTCAGCCTGTGGAAAAAGGCCTGCGAGCTGGGATTCGTGGGGGTCTTCATCGAGGAAAAATACGGCGGCGCCGGGTACGGCTTTTTCGAGCACTGCCTTTTGAACGAGGAATTCTGGGCCGTGGAGCCGGGGATCGGCTTTTCCATCCTGTCGACCTCCTTCGGCGCCGAGCTGCTGACCCTGTTCGGAACCGAACCCCAAGCAGATGCCACCGCTTTCAACAAGTCGACGGTTTTGGATGGCTGGCAGGCTTTTCCGCTTCGCGCTGATGCTGCTCATCTTGGGCTGCAACCCGGCCGCTTCCGATTCATCCCGAACCGGACCTTCAGATAAAAGAGCCGAACCCATGACGACGGCAATCGCAGCCAAAACACAGCCGGCCTTGCGGCCTCCCATCGATGACGTCGTACCGTCTCAGATCGAAACCGTCGCGACCTCATGCGGGATCTTCACCGGTTCGGCTTCTCCGACCGGCAATTGACGGATTCCACGGCCGCCGCCCGGGTCAACGGATATGTGGGCGGCCACGGAACGCCTGGCCAGCTAGAAGACGAACTGCCGCTTTTGGGTCTCACCGAAGCCGGCGAAAACATCCTGCGCGGTATTGTCCGTCAACAAAGATAGAAACGGTGCATGAACCGCATGATCGGCGGGTGCATGGCAGCCGGTATTCGACTACCCCTTCACCAAATGCCGAACGATGTGGGAAAGTTCGGGGAAGATCAGTTCGTTGCAGGCAAGCTGACTGGCCTTGAGACTGCCGGGCATGGCAAAGACCACCGCATCGGAGACGATGCCGGCACAGGCCCGGGAGACGATGGCGGCCGAGTCGATCTGCTCGAAGGAAAGCTGGGCAAAAAGGGTGGAAAAGCCGGTCAGCTCCTTTAAAAACAACGGGCGCAGGGCCTCGATGGTCACGTCTGAAGCGGCCAGACCGGTTCCGCCCGTGACCAGCACGGCCTGTGCCCCTTGATCCTGCACGGCCCTGCAGACGGTCGAGGCGACGGCCCCGGCCTCGTCGGGAACCACTTCGTGGAAAACCAGATGGTGGCCCTCCTTTTTCACCCGCTTGGCCATCCAGAGGCCGCTTTTGTCCTCTTTGATCGTGCGGGTGGTGGAGACGGTGACGATGGCCACAGCCACGCTTTTCGGGGCGTCTTTTTTGTGTTCTTTCGTACTCACGGCTCCAGGACCACCTCGTCGGTACCGTCTGTTTCGGCCAATCTGACGTTGACGGTCTGAGCGTGCCGGGTTTCGACGAACCTGCCCACATAATTGCCCTCGATGGGCAGCTCCCGGTGGCCCCGGTCGACCAGCACCGCCAGTTCGATTCGGTCCGGCCGGCCGTAGTCCATCAGGGCATCCATGGCCGCCCGGATCGTTCTTCCGGTAAACAGCACGTCATCGACCAGGATGATCTGACGCCCGTCCACCGAAAAATCGATCTGGGTGGTCCGGACCACCGGATGATGGGTAACCCGGGTCCAGTCGTCCCGATACAGGTTGATGTCGATCTCTCCGGTGGGAATGTCCGCGCCTTCGATTTCGCGGATCTTTGCCTGGAGCCGGCGGGCCAGGTCGACGCCCCGGGTCTGAATGCCGACCAGGGCAAGGTTTCTGGCCCCCTTGTGAACCTCGACGATCTCATGGGCCATCCGGGTGAGAATCCGGTCGATATCCTTTTGCAACAAAAGCGTCTCTGGGGAACTCATGGAAGCACCATTCCTTCCGGGATTCGTTGCCACACCGAAGATCGGCGTTGGCGCCGGAGTTTTCCGGATCCCCTATGGCAGAGCTCGATGCCTCTGACCAGGCTCAGATGACCCGGCTTTCCAGGCTGCATTAAGATCCATGTCTATCTCAGGACACGGCCAAGATCAAGCCCATAGGGGGATCGCCAACCTGGGGCGGGAGATATCCCTTGATTTTTCGATGGGTTTCTCCTACCTTGCTGGGCATCTGAAAGCGTCTGAGCCGCAACCGCTACATGCAAAGAGGCCCGAAGCCAAATACGGCCCCATCCGTCACCGGCGTTATTCAGGCCGCGGGAAAGAGATCCCGCTTTTCCGGCATGAACAAGGCCTTGATCTGCAGAAGACCTGTCCGACGCCGAAACCGTCCTCGCCAGATTCGGCCGGCAGGCGCCCACCGGCGCCGACAAAGAAAAGAACGGAGCCTGGCATGAAAATCGAGCCTTTGCTTCAGCGCGTCAAGACCCGTCCGGATTTTTCCGAAGCCGGCATGGTATTGATTCACAACGGCGTGGTGCGCGCCACATCCCGGGATGGCCGGAATGTCACCGGGCTTCGGGTCTCGGTGGACCATAAAAGGCTGGCGTCGGTCATATCCTCGGCGCGGAAAAAGCCGGGAATTGTTGCCGTGGAGGTTCAGATCGCCGAAGACCGGGATCTGTCCGTGGGCGACGATGTCATGGTGCTGATCGTCGCCGGCGACATCCGGGAAAACGTGCTCGCGGTGCTGTCAGAAACCCTGGACGCGATCAAAACCACCGTCACGAGCAAAACCGAGTTCTTTGGGTAGTGCTCGCCGGCATAATTTTGCCTACATATCTCAGAGCCAAGAAAACTCACCGCCGAGACACGGAGAGCGCAGAGAAAACCGTTTCACACTTCTTAGCGCATCCTCTGCGGCCTCAGCGCCTCGGCGGTAAAACAAATTGTCGGCATACCAATCCGACATGTACCCAGGAGCGCCCATGGCCGAATTCTCCCACATCGACGGCGAGGGCCGGATCCAGATGGTCGATGTGACCGAAAAGGGCGTCTCCAGCCGCCGGGCCGTCGCCCGCGGGCAGATCGCCATGAAGCCGGAAACCCTGGCGCAGATCCTTTCGGGCCGTACGAAAAAAGGCAATGTTTTGGAGACCGCACGCATCGCCGGCATCATGGCCGCCAAGAAAACCGCCGATCTGATCCCGCTCTGCCACCCCTTGAGCCTGACCCATGTGCAGATCGATTTTCATCCGGACCAGACGTCCGGCGCCATCGACATCGAAGCGGTTGCCCAAGTGCTGGGCAGCACCGGTGTGGAAATGGAAGCGCTTACCGCCGTTGCGGTTGCCGCCCTGACCGTCTATGATATGTGCAAGGCGGTGGACCGGGAAATGGTGGTTTCCGACATCCGACTGATGGAAAAAAGCGGGGGAAAAAGCGGTACATTCCAAAGATAAAAGCGCTGGCGCGCTTTTATAAAGGCGGCTTCGCCGCCTGAAGGACGATAGATGAAATTTTCTCGTATCGTGGTCGGCCTTCTGATCGCGGTCGTCGCTGGAGGGTGTGCCGTTCAGGCACCGATTCCGGAGCCGGTGCCCGTTTCCGCACTGATACGTGTGATGCCCGACCAGGTGCCGGTGTTTTTCGACGACATGGCCTTTGACGGGCTTGCCAATGCCATCGACCAAAGCCTGGTCTATGTAAAACGACTTCCTCCGGAGAGGGAATTCGCCTTCGGCACGGACCGGTATTCGGCTTCCCACATGGTCCGATCCCTGACGGTTTTTAAAGACTTTCTCGGCACCCGTCCCACCGCCCGGGAGGTGACGTCCTTTCTACGGGACCGATACATCGTCTACCGCAGCTCGGGGGGCGAAGGCAGCGGCCGGGTGCTGTTTACCGGCTACTACGAACCGTTTTTGCAGGGAAGCCTGGCGCCAACCGAAACATACCGGTACCCGGTCTACGGAATACCCGAAGACCTGGTTCAAATCGATCTGTCCCTATTCAGCCCGAAATACACCGGAGAGCGGATCACCGCCCGGATCGAAAATCGCCGCATCCTTCCTTATTTCAATCGGGAGGACATCTCCTTTGAAAACCGCCTCCAGGACAGAGCAGAAATTCTTGCCTGGGTGGACAGCCGCATCGATCTTTTTTTCCTTCAGATTCAGGGCTCCGGCAGGATCTTTTTAGAAGAGGGCGGCGCAATCAACGTCCAATACCGGGCATCCAACGGCCATCCATACCGAAGCATCGGACGGCTGCTCATCGAGGAAGGCAAGATCGATCCAAGCCGAATGTCGATGCAAAAAATCCGGCAATATCTCCTGGAGCACCCCGAAGAGACGAGGCGGATCTTGACCCATAATCCAAGCTATATCTTTTTTCACATCAAAGAAGAAGGCCCCACCGGCGCCCTTGGGGTCGAACTAACACCGGGGCGCTCCCTAGCGATGGACCGCCGGCTTTTCCCGGATGCCGCCCTGGCGTTTGCCGAATCGAAAAAACCGCTGATCGACGGCAGCGGCATCATTGCAGACTGGACCGACCTTCATCGCTTCGTCTTGAGCCAGGATACCGGCGGGGCGATCCGGGGACCTGCCCGAGCCGATCTGTTCTGGGGAAACGGCCGCTACGCAGAGCTGGCGGCCGGGCACATGCAGCATCCCGGCCGGCTCTTTTTTTTCATTCTTTCCGAAGACGATCTGCCGCTGACATCAGCGTCCCGTTGACGCAGTCAACGGACTGCTGAGATGGGCGCACGTGCATCTATAAAGAATCCGTCGTGGAGAAAAAGGGCTGCAGCACTTTCGCTGCCGGTTGACAGGGCTTTGTCGAATGGAGTATTTCATGGCGGATTTGCCTCTGTTTTTCGGGAAGGCCTCCCGGCGGCGCTGAAAGGATAACCACCATGTTTGGTATCGGAATGCCGGAATTGATCCTGATTCTGGCCATTGCCCTGATCGTGATCGGGCCGAAAAAACTCCCGGATGTCGCCCGCGCCCTGGGACGCGCCATGGGAGAATTTAAAAAAGCCACCCGGGAGCTGAAAGAGTCCATGGAGGTGGAAGAAGATTTCCGGGAATTGAAAAACGTCAAAACCGCCTTCGATGAGCTCAACCACAAAATCAAGGATCCTCTTTCCTTGAAGAAAGCCGGCGCGGACGGCAAACCTGCCGGCACCAAAGCCTCGGACGAACGAACGCCCCCGGCCCCGGATGAAAACGCCGCCGGCGGCGCCTCTTTAAAAAAACCCGACGAAAAAGACCCGAGAAAACCGGCTGTGAAAGAGAAAACAGATTCCGCTTCAGCAGAAGAAGAAGCCGGGGCAAATCCTCCCGGAGCCGCATCGGAGAGCAGAACCGACCGGGGAGCGCCTGAAAATGACTGAAGACGAAAAGCTTCCCTTCACCGGACACCTGGAAGAACTGAGGCGCCGGCTGATTATCTGCTTTATTTCCGTCGGCATCGGATTTGCCGGCGGCTACCTGTTCAAGAAGCGCCTGTTTGAAATCCTCATGAATCCGCTGGTAAAGGTGATGAAGCCCGGTCAAAACCTGGTGTTCACCGGTCTTCCCGAGGCCTTTTTCACCTATCTGAAAGTCTCGCTGCTGACCGGCATCCTCATCGCCTCGCCGGTGATCATCTATCAATTCTGGCTTTTTGTGGCCCCCGGCCTCTATGATCGGGAAAAGCGCCTTCTGATACCGATCGTCCTTTTGTCCACCGTCTTTTTCGTGGGAGGCGCCCTGTTCGGGTATTTCATCGTCTTTCCGTACGGGTTTGAATTCTTTCTCGGTTTTGCGACCGAGATCATCCAACCGCTCCCCTCCATGAAGGAATACATGTCGTTTTCCTCCAAGCTGCTCATCGCCTTCGGGCTGGTCTTTGAACTGCCCCTGGTCATTACCTTTTTGGCCAAGCTCGGGATCGTTTCCGTCGATTTTCTGAAAAAGAACCGCAAGTACGCCCTCCTTTGCTTTTTCGTCGGTTCGGCCATTTTAACCCCTCCGGATGTAGTCACCCAGGTGATGATGGCGCTGCCGCTGATGGTACTCTACGAGATCAGCATCCTCGGCGCCCGGGTGTTCGGCAAAAAACCGCTGGAAGACGCGCTGGAAGAAGAAAACGATGCCGCCTGATCCGCCCCCCTTTGCCGCCGTCTCCGGAGCCGGCGGCAAAAGGGATTTATCATTGACACATCCCTTTCCGCGTTGGTAGGATTCGCAGCAATATAAAGAAAGGAAAAAGGGTTTTTGGGACCAACTGGAAAAGGAGGGAAGCAGAGGATATGAAACGTCGATCTTTGATCCTGATTGCGGCTGTGTCCGGATTCGCCATGCTGTTTGCTGGTGTTGTCGTCGCCGGAACCGACTTTGAGGATGTGATTATCTTAAAGCCGATTGCAGGCGAGGGAAAGTACCAGGACCGTACGGTCACTTTGACCCACAAAAAACACTACGAGGAATACAACATCGGCTGCGGGGACTGCCACCACGACGAAAACGGCAAGCCCTTGAGCGACCTGAAAATCGGCGACGATGTCCAAGAGTGCATCGAGTGTCACAGCAAACCGGGCGAAGTCCCCAAGGATGAAAAGATGAAGTGGCGCAAGGAGCGGGTCCCCAGAAAAGAACAGCAGAAGATGAGTCTGGAATACCACGCCGAAGCCTTCCACGAAAACTGCATCGAATGCCACAAGGACTTCAACAAAAAGAACAAAACCAAGGCAGCGCCCCAGGCCTGCACCCAGTGCCACGTAGAATAACATCGCTTTGCGATGGCAAAAAAAAGGGCCGCCCTTATGGGCGGCCCTTTTTTTATTGAGCCAACGTTGATCGTCTCGCAAGAGGTCCGAAACTCTCTTATCCCGCCATTAACCCTCTTATCCCGTCATTCCGGCGAAAGCCGGAATCCAGTGGTTCCAAAAAGTTGTGGATGCCCCCGAACTCAATTCGAAGGCCGGCATGACGCTTCGGGGAGTTTTTACGACCTGGTCAAGTTTCGGGCTTCGTCTTCAATTGATTTTGATGATATTTTGGCCTGCGTTGAAATTCGCGGGCTTGATCGACCAGGGCCGGGGCCCATTGGGGCGTGCCGGTGGCATGGATGTGGGAGTAGGTAGCCAGGACGTTTCGGTAAACGAGTCCGTCGCGGCCGCCGGTCAGCCCTTTTCCCCGCTCCATGGAAAAGACCAGGTCCGCATCGGTTCCTCTGAATTCAACCACCTTCGAATAGTGAAATTCGTGCCCCCGCAAGCGGGTGCCCACCGGGTAAAAAGGGTTTTTTCTGTCCGCGGAAAACATCGTATAGCCGTGGCCCTGGGGCTTGCGGGAAAATCCGTAGACCACCGGCAGCGCGCCGGTCATGGGAAATTCGCCCTCGGCCAGGACCAGCTTCTCGCCCAGGTACATGAGCCCCCCGCATTCGGCATAGACCGGGAGCCCGTCTTCGATCCGCTCCTTAAGCTGCCGGCGGAACCCGCCGTTTCCGGCCAGCGCCGCCGCATGGGTCTCCGGAAATCCCCCGCCGATATAAAGCCCGTCGATCTGCGGCAATGCGTCCGCCGCTAGCGGACTGAAAAACACCACCTCGGCGCCGGCGTCTTCCAGTGCCTCGATGTTCTCCGGATAATAGAACTGAAACGCCGAATCCCGGATGACCCCAATGACCGGCAACTCCGCATCCGCGCCCTTCGGACCGTTTTTGAGCGCCGGTCCTTCGGCGTAGTTGGCCGGCTCCGCCGGCGGCGAACTATTTTTCGCCATCGCCCACAGGGCCTCCAGATCGAGATGGGTGCGGGCCATTTCTGCGGCGGCCGCCGCAGAATCCCGGGCCCACCCGTGTTCTGCGGTGGGGACCAGCCCCATGTGCCGCTCGGGGAAGTCCTCCGCATCCAGCTTGGGCACGGCCCCTAAAACCGGCAGGCCGCAGTGGTGCTCGATGCTCTTTGTCAGGATCGATTCATGACGGGCGCCGGCGACGCGGTTCAGGATCACACCGCCGATCGGAACCGATGGATCGAACTGACAACATCCGACGACGACGGCCGCCAGGGTTCGTGTGGTTTTCGTCGCATCCAGGGCGAGCACCACCGGCGCTTCGATCAGCTTTGCCAGTTCGCCCGTACTGGTGCTTCCTTCCAGGTCGATGCCGTCGTAAAGCCCCCGGTTTCCCTCGATGACCGATACGTCTCCGGCGGCTGCGCGGCGAAAAAACGACTGTCGAACTGTTTCCGGGGGGATGAGGAAGGTGTCCAGATTGAAGCAGGACCGGCCTGCCGCCAGGGCAAGCCAGCCCGCATCAATGTAATCCGGACCCTTTTTGAAGGGAATGACGCGCATGCCGCTGTCCACCCAGGCGGCAATGATCCCCACCGAAAGGATGGTCTTACCCGATCCGCCCCGGAGGGCCGAAATCAGGAGCCTTGGCATGGTTCCAGCCTGCGGCGTGCGCGGCGCGTCGTGGTTGTCGGAAACGATGGAAGCGGCAGCCTTTCTATTCGTGCTCGGCGCCCCGCTGTTTTCCGGTGCCGGGCAGGCCGTACATGGAGGTGCTGCCGGAAGACCAGTACTCGAGAAGCCCATCTTGGATCATCTGGTTCACGATCTTTTTGGCGTCCCGCGGCTTGGCATCCAGAATCTTGGCCAGGTCGTTGAAGTAGAACTTGGACTTTACTTTCTGCTTTTTCTGAAGACCGTCAATGATCTTGTTTTTCGATTCCTCATAGTCCAGAGCCATTTTCGTGCCCCCTAATTGTTGCAGGGGGCGGCGCTCCGCCCCCTGCCGTTGGTCGGTTCTTCTAGAACTTGAACTGGCTCGTCTGGCGCCAGGTAAAGTAGGCCGGATCGCGGAAATCGTCGATCAGGTGGTGGGAGAAGTCAAGCTCGCACTTCTCAAAGAACCGCTCCCATCCGATCCGCTCGGCCCATTCTCCCAGCCGCTCGTATTTGTTGGCGCCGGCCGCATAGGCCTCGACCATCTTTTTGATGCAGTCCGTGGTCTCGGGCCAGCGCGGAGGGCTGTTCGGCAAAAAGGCCACGACGACCTTAGAGAACTTCGGCGCGCTGATCCGGTTGGAGACCTTGCCGCCGGCCATGATAACGATGCCGTCGCCCTCTTGGTCTGCCAGGGGCATGGCCGGGCACATGGTGTAGCAGTTGCCGCAGAACATGCACCGGTCGTTGTTGACGGCCACGGACTTGAGCTCTTTTCCGCCGACTTCCACCTTGGCCGGTTTGATGGCCGCCGTCGGACAGGCGGCGATAGCCAGAGGAATTTCGCACATTTTGTCCATATACTCGTGGTCGAGCATCGGCGGCTTCCGATGGTAGCCGAGGATGGCGATGTCCGAGCAGTGGACCGCCCCGCACATGTTCAGGCAGCAGGCCAAAGAGACCCGAAGCTGAGCCGGCAGACGCATGTTCTGAAAGTCGTCAAACAGAACGTCCATGGTCGCCTTGACCGGGCCGGAAGCATCGGTGGCCGGGGTGTGGCAGTGGATCCAGCCCTGGGTGTGGACGATGTTGGTTACGCCCGCGCCGGTGCCGCCCACCGGGAACTTGTAGCTGCCGCCGGCGAATTTGCGGCTGTGCAGATCGTCGATGAGCGGATCGACCTTGTCTTTGCTGTCGACCATGAACTCGATGTTGTTTCGGGTGGTCCAGCGGACATGGCCGCCGCAGTGCTTGTCGGCGATCTCGCAGATCTCCCGGATGAGGGAGGTGGTCATCAGCCGGGCGCCGCCGCAGCGGACCGAGTAGACCTCGTCGCCGGACTCGGCCACATGGACCAGGACGCCGGGTTTGATGACCTCGTGATAGAGCCATTTTCCCTTGTTCTTGGCGATGACCGGCGGATAGAACTCGTCGTATTTCCGAGGCCCGATGTCGGTGATCCGGTTTTCCATCGGTTTGTCGGGATTGTATCCAGAAGAAATAAAAGCCATTGCTGTCCCCCCCTTATCTCTGATGTCTTTTGCGGAACTCGTTGATGTCGCGATCCCAGCCGCCCTCGACCTCTTCTTCCTTCCAGAAGATGTAAGGGTTGGAGCGGGGCTCCTGCACCATCCGCGGATCCGGATCAACGCCAAGGACTTCGATCATTTTCTGCAGTCCCTGACGTTTCATGAGCTCGCCGAGCCGCTCCCGGTTCTTTCCTTCTTCCATCCACCAGTCCCAGATCGGTTCGATCACCGTTTCTTTGACTTCCGTGTACGGGGATTCGGCCTTGATAAACGGCACGATCAGGGTTCCCATCTGGGCGCCGTCGAGAATCGGGGCCTTGGCGCCGGCAAGAATGGTACACCCGCGGTCATCGCCGATGCGAAGCGCCCGCGGCATGACGTTGAGACAGTGCATGCACCGGGTGCACTCTTTGTTGTCGATCATCAGCTTGCCGCCTTCCATCCACATGCACCGGGTGGGGCAAAGGTTGATGACTTCCTTTTCGATGTCGAACGGTCCCCAGTCCCGGCCCTTGTGGGCGCCGCCGTTGGGGAGAAATTCGCCGCCGATATATGCCTGGACCGCTTCCTGGTCGATCTTGATGTCGTCTTTCCAGGTGCCGATAAAAGACAGGTCGGCCCGGGCGATGGAGGCCACGCAGCAGTTGGGGCAGCCGTCGAACTTGAATTTGAACTTGTAGGGAAACGCCGGCCGGTGAAGCTCGTCCTGGTATTCCACGGTCAGGTCGTAGCACATATCCTGGGTGTCGAAGCAGGCCCATTCGCAGCGGGCCTGACCGATGCAGTCGGCCGGGGTGCGGAGGTTGGAGCCTGAACCCCCCAGGTCCTGATTCAGGTTGTGGGTCAGCTCAAAAAAGACTTCTTCCAACTGCTTGGTGGTGGTTCCCAGGAAGATGATGTCTCCGGTGGACCCGTGCATGTTGGTGATGCCGCTTCCCCGCAAATCCCACAGGTCGCAAATCTGGCGCAGATACTCGGTGGTATAGAACTTGCCGCCGGGTTGGGCCACGCGCATGGTGTGAAAGTGGGCCACGCCCGGGAACTGTTCGGGCTGGTCGCAGTACCGGCCGATCACGCCCCCGCCGTAGCCGAACACGCCGACGATGCCGCCGTGCTTCCAGTGGGTTGCGCCGTGCTTGAAAGAAAGCTCCAGCACCCCCAGAAGGTCCTCGCAGACATCCGATGGAATCTGGAACTCTATCCCCTCTTCGTTCTTGGCCCGAACTTCCGCCTGGTGCTTCAGATCGGACACGAAGCTCGGCCAAGGACCGGATTCGAGCTGATCCAACATCGGGGTTTCGTGTTTCGCCATCGTTTTACCTCCATTCTTGCTGTAGAAAAATGTTCACCCTGTGTGAAATGAATGGTTCCTACCCCTAAAGCCGGCCTCGTCACCTCCTCTCAATTGCCTGATATTGTTCAATATTAATGTTCACGTGCAGATCGGGTGATGCGCTCGGGTCAAGTGTCGCTCAAGGTCGGCAATATAGAATTATTCGATTTTCTTGTCAATAAAAAAGCATGGTTTCACACGGTTAGGGAGCGGGCAAGGCCTCGCCGACCAGACATTTTACACACCATCTTGCGGCAGAGGAAAGCGGCTCGTCTTTATCTGGTGGTAGGGCTCGACGGCGCCCCGTGGCCGGCAAGCCCCCTGGCCGCCGTTGCCAGCCGGCCGGCGTGGGCGGCCAGGTGGCGGCCGATCAGCTCAAACTCCGGCGAGCGGGAGAAAAAGCCGACCGCCGCCGCTTCCCGGGCCAGCTCGGCAAGCTGCGATTCGCTCAGAGCGGCCAGGATTTGGATCAACAGCTGTTCCGGCGGATCGCCCAGCCCGGGGACGGCAGGTTTTTCGGCCAGGGCCTCGACAACGCCGATCAAGGTCGGCTCCACGGCCCCGTCGTCGGCCCAGATCAGGTCGCCGACGCCTTCGCTTCTGTCGATCCGGGTCCGCAGCGACAGGTCGAAAAACGCCAGCAGCAGCTCCCGAAGCATTCGGTCCCGACCGGCATCCTCCTTCCGGACCGCCGCCGGATATCCCCGGACGGTGACCAGTCGAAGGTCGACCTCCCTGCTGTCCACCCGGGCCACGAAATCGCCGGCGCCGTGGTGCCAGGGATGGATCCGGGCGCCGGTTTCCAAACGGTAGTAATCCGCCCAAATCCGCGCGATTCCCCGGTACAGGTCGCGGCGCTGATTTTCTGTCGCCGGGCGGGGCCCGGTTGCCGGATCCCAGATCACGGTTCGGTCTCCGCCTCCGTCCAGGTGAAATTCGCAGAACCCGGCGAACCATTCCGTCAGAAACATCGGAAAGGGTCGTCCCGAGGCGGTTTTTCCGGAACCGGCGTAAAGCAGCTTCGGAAGCCACCGCCCGTTCTGCCGTGACAGCATCCCGAGCAGCGGGATCTCGGCGTCCATGCACCGCATCCCTTCTTGGGACAGGGCGACGTTGAGCGCCAGCAAAACCGTCTCTCCCCCGAAGTCCAGCTCCACCCGGGCCGGATGATAAAAGGCACCGTGCTTTTCTAAAAAAATCCGGATCTGCCGGAGCGTTTCGGGCGTCACCGGCCGCCCGGTGACCGCTTCGGCCGCCGATGCCAGGGAGCCTGCACCCAGATTCTGCAAAAAGCCTGCGGCGGCGGTAAAATACTCACGGTATGGGATGTCTTCGAAAGGAAGCAAAGAGGGGCTGTCGATCAAGGCCTTCCGTTTCAACGGAATCCGGTCTGTCCAGCGCCGGCCGCCCGGAAGCACCGGCACTCGCTCCTCGGCAAGAAAGAATCGAAAGAAGGAAAAGGGCGCCATGGCTGACGAGCCGCAGCAGCAAAAAGGGGTCCCGGTTCGGCGCATTTGCCATCGGCTCGGCGCCGGCCGAAACCGCGGGCATGGCTACAGGCGGGCTTCGATCTCCTTTTTGATTTCCTGCGCCACCGGGTAGCCGAGGGTTTCGGCTTTCCGGGCGTGCTTGGCGGCTTGCTGGGCCTGGCCGCTTTCCAGATAGGCGACGGCGAGGTTGTTGTGGGCGACGGCGAATTCAGGTTCCAGCGCCAGGGCCTTTAGGCCGGTTTCAATGCTCTTTTGCACCTCTCCATGGGCCAGATATGCGTTGGCCAGGGAGGTCAGTGCCTGGATAAACTTCGGATTCCACCGGACGGCTTTTTCAAGCGCGTATACGGCTTTTTCGATCTCCCCTCTTTGCAGATGCACAAAGCCGATATTGCCCCACCCTTCGGAAAAGCCGGCCCGTGCCTGGGTCGCCCGCTTGTTCCAGTCGAGGCAGCCGTCCAGATCGCCCCGCGCCAGACAGATGCCGCCAAGCTGGACGTAGGCTTCAGCCAGGGACGGGCTGCATTCGATCGCCTCTAAGAGCTCCTTTTCGGCTTCTTCATATTGTTTCAGACCAAGCAGTCCGACGGCCAGATTGTAATGGGACGTGCCGCACTCCGGGTTCTGGGCCACGGCCCTTTGTTGTTTTTCGATGTATTCGTGTACGTCCTTTGCCAGGGGCATGATGCAGTTTCCTCTTGGTTTGGGGTTTAGACCGGCTCGATTTGAATCCGGAAACCGGTGACCCGCTAGTAGGGCAGGGGACGAAGGTTGTCAAGAGAGATACCTTTTACTTGACAGGTTTTCCTTGTTTGGCTTACCGAAGCGTAAGCACTTTCTTTCGTCTGGGTAAAGCCACACGTTGAAAAGGGGGGACATATGAAAATGAAGGCAGGCTGCTACACGGCACTGGTAACGCCTTTTGCGGGCGATCTCGTCGATGCCAAAGGCCTCGACCGGCTCATCGAATTTCAGATCCAAAACGGGATTGCCGGCATTCTGGCGGTGGGCACCACCGGCGAAAGTCCGACCCTTTCCTGGTCGGAGCACAACATGGTCGTCGAGGCGGTCGCCAAAAAGGCAAAGGGCAGATGCCTCTGTATTGCCGGAACCGGAAGCAACAACACCGCCGAAGCCTTGGAGGCCACCCGGCATGCGGTCACTGTCGGCGCAGAAGGCGTCCTGCTGGTAGACCCGTACTACAACGGTCCCAGTTCCCTGGAAATCCGGCGAGAATACGTCGCCCCCATCGCGGCGGCGTTTCCGGACACCGCCGTCATTCCCTACGTGATTCCGGGCCGCACCGGGTGCCAGCTTCTCCCCGAAGATCTGGGCCTTCTTCACCGCCGGTATCCGAACGTGAGTACGGTCAAAGAGGCCACCGCCAACCCGGCGAACATGAAGCGGACCCGTGCCTGCTGCGGGGACAGCTTCACCATCCTTTCCGGCGACGACGGCATGACCTTTCAGATGATGACCGATCCGGAAATCGGCGGCGCCGGCGTCATCTCCGTGGCCACCAACGTGGCCCCGGCGGCCGTTGCCACGATGGTCCGGCATCTTCTCGACGGAGACAAGAATGGGGCGCAAAAAATCCTGTCCGACATCGAGCCGCTCTTTTCCCTGGTCACCGTCAAGAGCACGGAGAAGACGCCCTTCGGGGAGGTGGAATGCCGCGCCAGAAACCCGGTCGGCATCAAAACCCTCATGGCGATTCTGGGAATGCCCTGCGGCGGGTGCCGCCGCCCCCTGGGCAAAATGAGCGCCGGCGGGCTGGCAAAAGTGCTGGAGGCGGCCAGAGCCGTCCACTCCCGAAATCCGGAAGTTTTTGCCCCGGTGGCCGAGTTTTTCGGCGTCGACGTCACCGAGCGGTTGGAAAACCCCGGGAGTTTGGCGGGGCTGGCCTACGAGCGATACGAATCCTGAAGCCGGGGTCGCTGAGAACGCGGAGGATACGAAGAGAAAATTTTACGGTTTTCTCTGCGCCCTCCGCGGTGAGTATTCGTTGGCCTACAATACGTCACCGCCATGATGCCATTGAGCACGACGCCCGCGCTACACGCCGCCGTCGGCCTTGTCCCGGACCGAATCCGGCTGCTGGAAGAAAATCCCCTTGAGCCAGTCAAGTCCGAATTGCAGGAGGGCCGCATCCTCCCGGCGAAGTTCTTCCCGTTTTTCGGGCGCTACCGGATATCGCTCCAGAAAAGAACTTTCGAAAACGAACTGCCGGAACTTGTCGATATTGTAGCTGACCATGAAAAAAAGCCGCTTGGCTTTTTCAGTCAGCTGGACCACCCCCGGAAAGGAGCGCTTCCGGACGATGAGATCGGTCCATTTGGCGTTGATTTCGTCCCGCAAATCGACGCCCTGGTCTTGCCGCCAGTCGGCCACGGTCCACTGTTTTTCTTCTTCGAATCCTTTGCAATGGGGCTCGTTGACGAAAAAGTAGAAGCCCTCGTCATCGGCATCCTCTTTGTGCATCAGCGATCCTACGCCCAGGGGATAATAGCGGCAGGTCGAAGGGCGGTCTTCGTAAATGATGCAGCCGTCTTCCCGAACGAAGGGGCAGGACCGTCGATCGTCGTCAAGCAGTTTCAAGGTGACCATGGGAAGACCGGTTTTCTCCATGAGCTGAACATCGGTATAAATGGCCAAAAACTCCTCTGAGCTCAATCCGAGTCGGGTTTTCAAGCCGATGATGTCGTAGGGGGTCAGGACGATCTGGATTCCCCGGCAGCACTCCGTAAAACAGGAAACCCCCGGATGACAACGAAACTGAAAGCGCGCATTTTTGCCGAGTCGTACCGGGGGTATTTCCGCCTTGGGTGTTGCATTGTTCATGGTCTGACATCCTTTCTGCTCTTTTGGGAATTCTCCGGAAGCCGTTCCGAAGCGTAGGCCAATGTAGAACAGAACTCAGTGCTTGACAACCGGCAATCCGAATCCAGGCAAAGGGGTGGTTGACTTGTTCCGGGTATCGGCGCTATAGCCACCCTATAATAAGAACAAGAAAAGGATTTAACGAAGAGATGCAGCGTCATACGGCGATCACGGCCGAAGTTGCCCCGGGCCGGCTGTTCATCGGACGGCTTTCTCAGGCACCCGACCTGCTGGAAGGCCTGGAGGCGTTTTTTTTGCAGCAGCAGATCCGGGCCGGCCTTTTTTCCGCGACGGGCACGGTCCTGAAGGCTGCCTTCGGCGTCTATGATTCAAGCCAGCAGGTCTACGCCGTCCGCACCGAGAGCGGGCCCCTGGAGATCGTCTCCTGCACGGGATCCGTTTTTCCCGGCGAAGATCGTTCCGCCATCGTGGCCCAAGTTGTTTTCGGCAACGGACAGACCCATCTGTGTGGAGGGCGGCTCTTTTCCCAAACCGCAGTGGCGGCAGTGGAGTTCGAAGTCCGGGAACTTGCCGGGCCGCTTCCGACCCGGAGCTACGATCCGCTCACCGGACAGATGCGCTTGCACTTGCCCTGATTCTGCTGTAGGGGCTTTTCAACGAAATATCCGCCCGGCCCCGGACCGGAATCCCCTGGACGAAGATCACCAAGAAACCGAGCAAAACGGAGGTGGCGATGGAAATTCGGATAGAAACGGCAACAGAAAAAAAACCGAAGCCTGAGGACGACAAGCTCGGCTTCGGAAGCATTTTTACCGATCACATATTCTGCCTGGACTACAATCCCGAAAAGGGATGGCACGCCCCCCGCATCGAACCCTACGGTCCGTTCCGCCTCGATCCGTCTACCATGTTCTTTCATTACGGCCAGGGCGTCTTTGAAGGACTCAAGGCCTATCGCACCGAGACCGGAGGCGTGCAGCTTTTCAGGCCCCTGGACAACTTCAAGCGGATGAACAGGTCCTGCCGGCGGATGTGCATTCCGGAAATCGATGAAGCCTTTGCGCTGGAGTCGCTCAAATCCCTGGTGACGCTGGAAAAGGACTGGGTGCCGAAGGCGCCGGAAACGTCCCTGTATATTCGTCCGACGATCATCGCCACCGATCCCTTCTTAGGGGTTCGCGCTTCCCACACCTACCGGTACTTCGTCATTCTGTCCCCGGTAGGAGCCTACTATCCGGAAGGGTTCAATCCCATCAAAATCCTGGTCACCAGGGAGTATATCAGGGCCGTACGGGGCGGGGTCGGAGAGGCCAAAACGCCCGGAAACTACGCCGCCAGCCTGCTCGCCGGAGAAAGAGCCCATCAGGCGGGATATACCCAAGTACTATGGCTCGACGGCCGCGAGCAGAAATACGTCGAAGAAGTCGGATCCATGAACATCTTCTTTGTCATCGACGGGGAGCTGATCACGCCCTCGCTCAACGGCAGCATCCTTCCGGGCATTACCCGGGATTCGGTGCTCACCCTGGCCCGCCATTGGGGGATGAAGGCTACCGAGCGCCCCATCGGCATCGACGAGGCGTATCAGGCCCACAGCCAAGGCATGCTCGAAGAGGTGTTCGGTGCCGGCACCGCTGCGGTGATCTCTCCGGTCGGAGAGCTCAACTACGACGGAAAGATCATTCATATCGCAGAGGGCGGCGTCGGTCCGGTGGCAAAGAAGTTTTTCGACGCCATCATGGGAATTCAATACGGCCGCGAAAAGGATCCCCTGGGGTGGATCGTCCCGGTGACGGACTGACCGGTATTTCCGGCGCTGTCGGACGGACAAAAGGAAAGGTGTCGTGATTTTATGGCGCAAAACCCCGCGCAGCTTCACGCATTCATCGAAAAGATGAAGGGCCGGCAAATGGACCCGATCGCCATCGATACCTTTGCCGACTACTATCGCCAAGTGGTCAAAGGAGAAGCCGGCCTGCTGTCGGACCGGGATATCTCGCCGGTGTCCCCCGATGATCTGGTCGATGCCCAAGAGCTGCAGAAACACCGCAAGAAGGGCGGAGAGGTCCTCGACCGGACGATCATGATCAAGCTCAACGGGGGGCTGGGAACCAGCATGGGGCTGACCACCGCCAAATCCCTCCTGGAGGTCAAGCCGGAGAAAAGTTTTCTTTCTGTGATCCTGCACCAGGCGGCCCATGCCGGTGTCGAACTGGCTTTGATGAACAGCTTCAGCACCCATGAAGATACGGCCGCCGCCATCGAGAAGATGGGCGGGACCCGCGTCCGTATGTTTCTTCAGCACATGTTTCCCAAAATCCTCCGGGAAGATCTGTCCCCGGCGAGATGGCCGGCGAATCCGGACCTGGAGTGGAATCCGCCGGGCCACGGCGACATTTACACCGCCTTAAAGACCTCGGGGCTGCTCGACGAGCTTCTGGCCGAGGGAATTCGGTATGCCTTTATCTCCAACTCGGACAACCTGGGAGCCACCCTCGATTTTTCGCTTCTCGGATATTTTGCGGAAAGCGACCTGCCGTTCATGATGGAGGTGGCCGAGCGGACGCCGGCTGACACCAAGGGCGGTCACCTGGCACGGCATCGAAGCGGGCGGCTGATCCTCCGTGAAGTGGCCCAGTGTCCGGCCGACGAAATGGATGCATTTACCGACATCGAACTGTACCGGTTTTTCAACACCAACAACATCTGGGTGAATCTGTCTTTTCTCGCCGACTTGTTTTCAACCGAAAAAAGCGTGCGGCTGCCGATCATTCTGAACCCGAAAACCCTCGACCCCCGGGACGAGAACAGCCCGCCCGTATTTCAGATCGAAACGGCCATGGGGGCGGCGATTTCCCTGTTCGAAGGAGCCTCGGCGGTGCAGGTGCCCAAGTCCCGCCTGATTCCGGTAAAAACGTGCAGCGACCTTCTGGTGCTTCGGTCCGACTACGTCCTGCTGGAAGAGGGGGATTTTCCCAGACTCAACCCGAAGCGGGCAGCAGACCGGATCCGCGTGGACCTGGATCCTGCTTTTTATAAGAAAATCGATCAATTCAACGAGCGATTCGCCGCCGGGGCCCCCTCCCTGGTTCAGTGCGAATCTTTGACCGTCCGCGGAAACGTCTACTTCGATGCGCCGGTGACCGCAACGGGGAGCGCAACCGTCATCGGCCGGCCTGATGTCCCGAAAACGGTTTCCTCCGGCACCGAGTTGGCCGGGGAATTGACGCTTTGATCCGAGCTTGGCCTTTGAAGAAGCCCCCCTTCGGCCGAGGCGGCCGGTTTTTTCTGTCAGGCCGACGCCGAACTTGATCCCGACCGTTTTGGCAGAAAAGAAATGACCCCGGTAGACCCCCACGCCCTCATCCAGACACCGGTTCCCGGCGCTAAACTGCTGCGCTTCCGGGGAGACCTGCAGCGCTTTTCGCTTCGCGTCAAAAAAGGGGCAACGGGCGCCGCCTGGCTTCGGACCAACATTGGATGGGCCGGAATCGGACGCAGGGAAATCATTGGGGCCGTGGAAAGAGACGAGGCGCAGCTCGGCCTGGACTGGTTCGATCTTCCTATGGTCCGGATCGGAGCCGACCGCTTCGAAATCGGCGTGCCGCTGGCACAGGTCGGCCACTTCGGGGCCAAATGCTATTTCCAGCCCGACAACGGAGAAGCGCCCCTGTGGCCCCCGGGCCAGAACGTGACCGTAAACGTGGAACCGGCCGACACCTGCTGCGGGAACACCCTTTACAACGCCTTTGTTCGCCAGTTCGGACCCGAAAAGGCCCGACCCCAGGGGCTGTCCGAGATCCAGAAAGAAACGATCCGGCAGCTGGACGAAAGTGGCTTTGCGGTCATTCCGCCGTCTGGAACGTTTCGAGACCTGATCTTAGAGCTCGACTTCATCGTCTATACCCTCGGCTGCCGGTACTTGCAGCTTCTTCCCATCAATCCGACGCCGACCACTTACGGCCGCATGGGACGGTTCGGAAGCCCCTATGCAGCGCTGAGTTTTACCGCGGTAGACCCTGCGTTGGCCCGGTTCGATCCCAAAGCCACCCCCCTGGACCAGTTCATCGAACTGCTCGACGCCGTCCACAGCAGGGGGGCAAAAGTCCTTCTCGACCTGGCCGTCAACCACACCGGATGGGCCGCAGGCCTCCACGAGACCCATCCGGAATGGCTCAAGCGAGACCCCGAAGGCCGCATCGAAAACCCCGGCGCCTGGGGCGTTATCTGGGAGGATCTGACCGAACTCGACTACCGGCATCGGGAGCTGTGGCGATACATGGCCGATGTTTTTCTGACCTGGTGCCGCCGCGGCGCAGACGGATTCCGCTGCGACGCCGGATACATGGTGCCGCTGCCCGCCTGGAAGTATATCATCGCCAAGGTTCGCCAGCAGTATCCCGACACCGTGTTTTTCCTCGAAGGTCTCGGCGGAAAGCTTTCCGTCACCAGGGACCTGCTCGATACCGGCAACTTCAACTGGGCCTACTCGGAGCTGTTCCAAAATTTCGACCGCGGGGCCGTCGAGCACTACCTTCCCCGGGCGCTGGAGACATCCCGAGCCGAGGGGCTCACGATTCACTTTTGCGAGACCCACGACAACAATCGATTGGCGGCCATGTCCTTGGGTTTTTCCCGCATGCGGACCGCCCTGTGCGCCCTGGCCTCGGTTTGCGGCGGATTTGCCTTTGCCAACGGCGTCGAATGGTTTGCCGATCAAAAGATCGACGTTCACGGCAGCCCGTCTTTGAACTGGGGCGCGGAAACCAACCAGGTGGCCGAAATCCGCCGCCTCACCAGGCTGCTTCATCATCATCCGGCGTTTTACGACCGGGCCGATATCGAGATGATCCAGGAGGAAGGCGACAACTGTCTCGTCTTTTTCCGTCGCCACCGGCCGACGGACCGGCGGCTGCTGATTGTCGTCAATCTTGATGCAGACCGCCCCGCAGAAGCTCGCTGGGATTCGACCCTGGCCAATATCGACGGCTCGTCAATGGTGGATCTTTTGACGGAACAAACCGTTCATATAACCACAGAAGGAACCCAACACCGCTTGGCCCTTTCCCCCGGGCAGGTCCTCTGCCTCAGCGCCAGAAGCGAGGATCTGCAGGAGATCCAGGATGCCGAAGACGGAAACGGTGCCGATCCGGAGCGGCTTCGCATTCAGCGGCTTCGGGCCAAAGCCCTGGAGGTGCTCACCTGGGGCCGAGGCCTCGGCCACGTGGAGGAAGCCATCCTGGCGGAGGCTGCGCGGCGGCTGGCTGCAGACCCGTCTGCCCTCTGCCGCGGCGACGGATCAGACGGGGCTGAGCCCCGGACCGTTTTTTGGCGCTGGCCCGAAGATCTGCGCCGGGAAGTCCCGGTTCCGCCGGGGCACTTTCTTCTGGTGACCGCGCCGGCACCGTTTCGGATCCGCATCATCGAAGACCACCGGTGCGTGGCCGCAGAAGACAGTTTGAAGGCGGACGACGGCCGTTTTTTTGCGCTGGTCGGACCCGGAGATCCGCAAGCGCAAAGCCGGAGCCTGACCCTGACCATTTCGGTGTTCGAGGCAGAGGCACCGAGCCACGGCAGTGCCCAGCTTCGCTACCTTTGTCCGTTTGAAGCCGAAACGATCCAGACCGTTTTCAACCGCTCCGATCTGCTCGGCACCGAACGCCTCATGCTCGGCACCAACAGGATCGGCGGCATGCTTCGCGCGTCGCTCTCCTGGGGAAGACTCAACAGCCGGTACGACGCCCTGCTGGCCGCCAATCTGAATCCGGAGGCCCCCGACGACCGGCGGATCCTTTTGACACGGTGCCGGGCCTGGTCCGTGTTTCAGGGAACTTCCCAGCCGTTTGGCGACGACTGTCTAGATATGTTCACCACCGACGGCGCCTCCCGGGGGGTCTGGCGGTTTCGCCTCCCCACGGGCCAGGGGCAGCACACGATCATTTGCCTCGGCATCGAAATGCTGCAGGCAAAAAACGCGGTCCGTTTGGTTTTTTTACGGCAACCCGCAGGGCAGGATCCCCGCCTGCTTCCAGACGACAAGCCGGTGTCGATCATCGTGCGGCCCGACATCGAAGACCGATCGTTTCACGAAGTCACCAAGGCCTACCTGGGCCCGGAACACCGGTTTGCCCGCGCCGTTCGAATCCAAAAAAACGGGTTCGACTTTCAGCCGGATCCCGCCAGGGCACTGAGCCTTCGGGCCCAAACGGCCGCCTTTATCCGGGAGCCGGAGTGGTATTATATGGTCCACCGGCCCCTGGAGGCCAAGCGGGGGCTGGATCCGAACTCGGACCTGTTCAGCCCGGGGTATCTGGCCGGCCGGCTCACCGGGGGCGGTCATCTGGAGATCTCGGCGGCCGCCGCCGTCGGCCCGGAGCCGGAGCCGTTCGACCCGTCTTTGCTTCTTTCCTGGATGGCCTCGGCGTTTGAAAAAGATGCGCCGCTTGCCCCGGCGGCGGTGTGGGAGCAGGCCCTTGGGCACTATGTGGTGCGCAGAAAATCGCTGAGCACGGTCATCGCCGGCTATCCCTGGTTTCTGGACTGGGGCCGGGACACGCTGATTTTCGCCCGGGGGCTGATCGCCGCCGGCAGCCTCGACACCGCAGCCCGAATTTTAAAACAGTTTGCCGCCTTCGAAGACCGGGGGACCCTGCCGAACATGATTCGAGGGGAGGATGCCGCCAACCGGGACACCTCCGATGCCCCGCTATGGTTTTTCACCGCCTGCGCCGATTACTGCGCGGCAAACGGCTCGTTGGGCTTTTTGAAAACCGGCGTCGGGCCCAGATCGATCCGGGCGATCCTCACGGACATGGCCCGGGCCATGATCGAGGGAACCCCCAACGGCATCCGGATGGATCCGGGATCGGGGCTGCTTTTCAGTCCAGCGCACTTTACCTGGATGGACACCAATCATCCGGCTGGCACCCCCCGCGAGGGGTATCCGGTGGAAATCCAGGCTCTCTGGTGGGCCGCCCTGAATTTTTTGGCTGCCGGAGCCGCCGCAGGGAAGCGCTCATGGGGGGAGCTTGCCGAGCGGGTTCGCACCTCGATGGCAACCCTGTACACCCGCCGGATATCGGAAATCGGTTTGAGCGACTGCCTCCATGCACCGCCCGGAACCCCGGCCGATGATGCCACGGCCGACGATGCGCTTCGTCCCAATCAGTTGTTTGCCCTGACCCTGGGCGCGGTGTCCGATCCGGCACTGGGCCGACACATGCTGGAGGCCTGCCAGTCGCTGTTGGTACCCGGCGCGATCCGGAGCCTGGCCGACAGGCCCATCGCACACCCCCTTTCCATCCTGCGCCGTGGACATGCCCTGGTCGACCCCCATCGCCCCTACCAGGGCCGGTACACGGGCGACGAGGACACCCGCCGGAAACCGGCCTACCACAATGGAACCGCCTGGACATGGGTGTTTCCCTCTTTTTGTGAGGCCTGGGCTTCCGTGTTTTCCAAAAACGGCCGAAAAACCGCCCTGGCCTATCTTGGCACCGGCGCCTGGATGCTCGAATCGGGCTGCCTCGGCCATATGCCCGAAATTCTCGACGGCGACGGGCCCCATCATTTTCGGGGCTGCGATGCCCAGGCGTGGGGGGCCAGTGAATTTTTCCGGGTATGGAAAAAACTTTCCGAAGCTTGAACTTTGACGGTCCGCGTATTAATACCCATCGAACATCCGCCGCCCGAACAATCGCCATCGGCCCGGAAGGTGTTCTGAACCGGCAACCGGCGGCAGACAGTGACCATTTTCCAAAGACCCGTTTGATTACCGCCTTTGTGCCAAGGAAAATCGCCCATGAGCATGCAAACGTTTCAGGTCTTTCCGACCATCCCCGAGCCGCTGGCCTTTCTGGAACCGCTGGTGCGAAACCTGTGGTGGTCATGGAAGCCTGATGCCAAAGACCTGTTTCGGCGGATCGATCCCCGACTGTGGGACGAATCCGGCCAAAATCCCCTGGTCTTTTTGACCCTGATCCCCCAGGCCCGCCTGGAAAAACTTGCGTCCGACGACAGCTTTCTGGCCCACCTGAAGCGGATCCAGGGCCAGTTTGCCGAGCGCGTTCTTTCTCCCGTGGACCACAGCCGCTGGCTGTTTGTCGAAAAAGAGACGGTGGCCTACTTTTCCATGGAGTTCGGCATTCACGAGAGCATCCCGCTTTTTGCCGGAGGCCTTGGGGTGCTGGCCGGCGACCACCTGAAGGCCTCTTCCAACCTGGGACTTCCCCTGACGGCGGTCGGCCTGCTCTACCGGGAAGGTTATTTCCGGCAGTTTCTCGACGCCGAGTTCTGGCAGCAGGAGGAATACCCGGAAACCGACCTGTACCGCCTCCCCTTGGAGCGTACCCTGGATCGGGCCGGAAACGAATTGAGGGTGACGGTTTCCGGTCCTGACGGACCTATCCACGCCGATGTCTGGAAGCTGACCGTCGGGCGGATTCCGCTTCTTTTGCTCGACGCCAACATTCTGCAAAACGCCCAGCCGATCAGGGATGTCACCGCCCGGCTTTACACCGGAGACGGGCGGGTGCGCCTGTCTCAGGAGATCTTGCTGGGTATCGGCGGGATGCAGGCACTGGCCAAAATGGGAATCTTCCCGAAGGTGGTTCATATGAACGAGGGCCATTCGGCTTTTTCAAGCATCGAGCGAGTCGCCCAGACCATGGAGCGCTTCGACATCGGCTTGAGCACCGCCTTGGAGATCGTTCCCCGAAGCACGATCTTTACGACGCACACCCCGGTGCCTGCGGGCCACGACGAGTTTCCCGTCGATCTGGTCGCGCCGGTTTTAAAGCCGTTCGCTCCCCGGCTCGGTACGACGGTGGAAGAGATCCTCTCCTGGGGGCAGCCCAGCGACGCCGTTTCAAACGAGCCGATGTCGATGTTTGTTCTGGGGCTCCGCATGGCGGATCACTGCAACGGCGTCAGCCGACTTCATGGCCAGGTGGCCCGCAAGATGTGGTCCTATGTCTGGCCGAAGCGACATGTGGAAGAGGTGCCGATTGCCCACGTGACCAACGGAATCCACGTGTCGACCTTTATTTCAGATGAATTCGCGAGACTTTTCGACCGGTACCTAGGGCCGGAATGGTATATGAGCTCCCGCCGGCCGGAAAACATCCGGCGGATCGACGACATTTACGAAGAGGACTTGTGGCGCGCCCATGAAATGAACCGGGCGCGGTTGGTCCGGCTCTGCCGGGAGCAGATGAGCCGACAGTACGCCCGAAGAAACGCCCCGCGGTCGATCATCGAAGAGGCCGAATCGGTTCTCGATCCGGAGATGCTGACCATCGCCTTTGCCCGGCGCTTTGCCACCTACAAACGCGCCGATTTGGTTTTGGCCGACTCGGAACGGCTGGAGGCCCTCTTGAACAACCGGGAGTTTCCGGTCCAGTTCATTTTCGCCGGCAAGGCCCATCCCCGGGACAACGATGGAAAAGCGCTCATTCAACGCCTGGTCAAGTTTGCCAGGCAGCCGCATCTGCGCAACAAAGTCATCTTCATCGAAGACTACGACATGGCCCTGGCCCGGTACCTCGTTCAGGGCGCCGACGTGTGGCTCAACACCCCCCGGCGCCCGTTCGAAGCCTGCGGCACCTCCGGAATGAAGGCGGCGGTCAACGGGGTGCTCAACCTGAGCATTTTGGACGGCTGGTGGTGCGAGGGCTATTCGGAGGACGTCGGATGGGCGATCGGGCACGGGGAAGAATACCCCGACAGCAGCTACCAGGACGCCGTGGAAAGCCAGGCGCTTTACAATGTGCTGGAAAACGACGTCATTCCGACCTTCTATGACCGGAAAAACGGGGACTCGCCAAACCGGTGGATCCGGATGATGAAAGCCTCGATGAAAATGGCCATGGCCGGTTTTTGCAGCCTCCGCATGGCGACCGACTATCTGGACCGCTTCTATGTCCCTGCCGCGAAGCGCTTCGACGACCTGGTCGCGCAAGACAGCGCCGAGGCCCGGCAGATCGCCGTCCAGATGAATCGGCTTCGCTCCTGCTGGAAGCAGATCAAGGTCGCTCCGCCGGAAAGGGAAAAGAGGGGATCGTATCGGGTGGGCGAAAAACTGCGGCTCTCGACCCGGGTTGATCTCGGCGAGCTTCGCCCCGACGAGGTGGTCGTCGAACTGTACTACGGTCTTGTCAAAACCGTGGACTCTGTGCGGGAGAGCCGCACGAAAACGATGTCGGTGGAAGAAGACTTGGGCGAAGGCCGCTATTTGTATGGGTGCTCGGTCACCTGCGACGTTTCCGGCCGTTTCGGCTACACTGCGCGGGTCTCTCCCGAGGGCGACCACCGGATCCGCAACACCCCAGGGCTGGTGACTTGGGCATAAGCCTGCTCTTGTCTTCGGCGGATCTTCCGACGGATCCGCCGCGGTAAGAATGGGCCGCCATGGGTAATCTCACCGGCCGGAGAAAGGCGGGCGTTTATGACAGGCACGAAACGGACTCCCCGGGTGCTGATCGTCACCCCCGAGGTGACCTACCTGCCCGATCGGATGGGCAGCCTTTCCCAGTATCTCACCGCCAAGGCCGGCGGACTGGCCGATGTCTCCGCAGCCCTGATCCACGCCCTGTTCGAACAGGGCGCGGACGTTCATGTCGCCCTTCCCGACTACCGCTCCATATTCAGCGACCGGCTGGCCCCCTTTCTTCGCAAGGAACAGCGGATGATCCGGACGATCATGCCCGACGACCGTCTTCACCTGGCCCAGGACAGGGCGTTTTTCTACCTCAACCGCGTCTATTCGGCCTACGGTCGCGAAAATACGAAGCTTTCCCTGGCTTTTCAGCGGGAGGTCATTAACAATATCGTGCCGCGGGTCCGTCCGGACCTGATCCACTGCAACGACTGGATGACAGGATTGATACCGGCGATGTCCCGCCGGATGGAAATCCCCTGCCTGTTTACGATTCACAATATTCACACGGTAAAATCGGCGCTGGCAGAAATCGAGGACCGGGGCATCGACGCGGCCTATTTCTGGGAACTTCTCTATTATGAAAACATGGGGTTCGAATACGAAGAGGTCCGGGAGTCGAACCCGGTCGATTTTCTCGTCAGCGGGGTGTTTGCCGCCCATTTCGTCAACACGGTCAGCCAGACGTTCCTCGAGGAAATCGTTGCCGGCCGCCATCGCTTCGTGGAAAATCGTCTCCGTCAGGAGCTGAGCAACAAATACCACGCCGGCTGTGCCGTCGGCATTCTCAACGCGCCGGACCCGGCGTTCAATCCGAGGCTGGACCGGCACCTGTTTTTTCCCTACGGCCCGGAAAACCACCCCGGGAAAAAACGAAAAAACAAGCTGGCGCTCCAGCAGCGGCTCGGACTCATTGCCGACGAAAACGCCCCGATGTTTTTCTGGCCCTCAAGGCTCGACCCGGTACAGAAGGGATGCCAGCTTCTGGCGGACATCTTCTACAACATCATCTCCGAGTTCTGGGAAGACGGCCTCCAGGTGGTGTTTGTCGCCAACGGGGATTATCAACCGGTTTTTCGGGACATCGTCCATTTCCATGGTTTTCAAAACCGCGTGGCGGCCTGCGATTTCAGCGAAGAGCTGGAACACCAGGGCTACGGAGCGGCCGACTTTGTCTTGATGCCCTCTCTTTTCGAACCCTGCGGCCTTCCCCAGATGATCGGGAGCATCTATGGCGCGCTTCCGGTCGTCCACGACACCGGCGGCCTCCATGACACGGTTCGACATTTGCACCCGGCCGGGAACAGCGGCAATGGGTTCGTTTTTGAAACCTACGACTCGGGGGGGCTTTTGTGGGCCATCCGGCAGGCCATGGACTTTTTCCGTTTGCCGGCGTCCGCCCGGAAAAAGCAGATCTCCCGGATTATGATCTGGGCTGCGGAAACCTTCACCCACGAGGTCAACGCGAGGCAGTACATCGATCTTTATGAAAAGATGCTTCACCGCCCGCTGCTCGTCTAAAGGCTGTCCTTTACGTGATTATATGATGACCGAAATTCATGCCATTTCCGACCTGATTCGAGAAGATCCCTATCTTAGGCCGTTCGAGCCGGTGCTGATCCGCCGTCGAGAGGCGATCGAGCGCCGCAGACGGGAGTTGACCGGCGAGGAAGTTTCACTGGAAGACTTTGCTTCCGGGCATGAATACTTCGGTCTGCACCGAAGCGGCGATTCCTGGGTGCTTCGGGAGTGGGCGCCCAACGCAACGGCGCTTTATCTGGTTGGAGATTTCACCGGCTGGCGGGAGGACCCGGCACGGGCCCTTTCACGCATTTCCGATAACGGCGCGTGGGAAATCCGGCTGCCGGGCGGCGCGCTCCACCACGGAGACCGGTACCGTTTACGGATCCATTGGCCGGGGGGCGCAGGGGACCGGATTCCAGCCTGGACCCGCCGGGTGGTGCAAGACCCCGAAACCCTGATCTTCAATGCGCAGGTTTGGTTGCCGCCGGAGCCTTACCGGTGGCGGCATCCCGGATTTCAGGCTCCGTCAGCACCTCCGCTTATCTATGAGTCCCATGTGGGAATGGCCCAGGATGCGGAAAAAATCGGTACATACCGTGAGTTTATCGACAACGTCATCCCCCGGATCGTCGAGGCCGGCTATAACACGATTCAACTCATGGCCGTCCAGGAGCACCCCTATTACGCCTCCTTCGGGTACCAGGTATCGAACTTTTTCGCCCCGTCCTTCCGATACGGGCCGCCGGAAGACCTAAAAGCCCTGATCGACGAGGCCCATGGGGCCGGTCTTCGGGTGTTGATGGATCTGGTCCACTCCCACGCGGTGTCAAACGAGGTCGAGGGGCTGGGGCGGTTCGACGGCACGCCCTTTCAATATTTTCACGATGGGCCCCGAGGATTTCATTCCGCCTGGGATTCGCGCTGCTTCGATTACGGCAAAAACGCCGTGCTTCATTTTCTGCTGTCCAACTGCCGATATTGGCTCGATGAATTCGGCTTCGACGGCTTCCGGTTCGACGGCATCACCAGTATGCTCTATCTGCACCACGGGCTGGGCACGGCGTTCAGCCGCTATGAAGACTACTTCGGTGACGACGTCGACGAAGACGCCCTGGTCTACCTGGCCCTGGCGAATCGGCTCGTTCACCGGATCCGGCCCGACGCCGTCACCATTGCCGAAGACGTCAGCGGTATGCCGACATTGGCGTCCCCGGCCGAGCTCGGGGGGATCGGCTTCGACTACCGCTTCGCCATGGGCGTCCCCGATTTTTGGATCCGCTTGACCAAAGACACCCGGGACGAAGACTGGTCCATGGGCCATCTCTGGCACGAGCTGACAAACCGCCGCAGAGAAGAAAAAACCATCAGCTATGCAGAATCCCACGACCAGGCCCTGGTCGGAGATCAGACCCTGGTCTTCCGGCTGATCGGCGCCGAAATCTATGAACGGATGCGCGCGGAAGATAACAGCCTGGCGGTCGACCGCGGCATTGCGCTTCACAAAACGATCCGGCTGCTCACCCTTGCCACCGCAGGCCATGGATACTTGAATTTCATGGGAAACGAGTTCGGCCATCCGGAGTGGATCGACTTTCCGCGGCCCGGCAACGACTGGTCCTATCGCTATGCGCGGCGCCAATGGCACCTGGCAGACGATCCCGGCCTAAAGTATCGTTTTCTGAGGGATTTCGACCGCGAGATGATTGCTCTGGCAAGGCGGTTCCAGCTTCTGGGGGCCGAAGAGGCTCATCTTCTCTACGAACACAACGAGGATAAAATTCTGGCATTTCAACGGTCAGGGCTGGTTTTCGTTTTCAATTTTCACCCCGGGCGATCCCTTCCGGACTATCCGGTTCCGGCCCCGACAACCGTCGATCGGCTTCGGCTGCTCCTCGATTCCGACGACCCACGGTTCGGCGGCCACAGCCGCCTGGTTGCAGACCAGGTGTTTGACGTGACGGCAAGCCCGGTTTTCGGAACCGGGCAAGTCCAGCTTTATCTTCCGAACCGCACCGCGCTCGTTTTGGCCCCGCAGTAGGTGCCGGCGCAGCGCAGCTTCCCCGACAGGGCAAAGACACAATATGGATTATAGGGATTGTCCTGTTTTGGCTCCGTTTGAGAGCGGTTGGGATGCCGCTTTTGGCGCTGCGAAGCCGCTTTAAATAAACACGCGGCAGCATGTTTATTTTCGGAAGGCGTGGTAGTAGTGGATGACCTTTTCGACGTATTGTTCTGTCTCCCGGATCGGAGGAATGCAGTTGTAGCGTTCGACAACGCTGGGCCCCGCATTGTATGCCGCCAGGGCCAGGGGAAGCTTTCCCCCGAACCGCTGAAGCATCTGGGTAAGGTACCGGGTCCCGCCCATGATGTTTTGCCAGGGATCGAACGGGTCGTGGATCTGCAAAGAGGGAAGGTTCTCGGGCATGATCTGCATCAGTCCCAACGCCCCTGCCCGAGAGACCGCCCGGGGGTTGAAGTCCGACTCGACTTTGATCAGGGCCTTTAACAGCTCGGCGGACACGCCGTGGCGGTGCGCCGCCTCGGAAATCATCGGCTCGTATAAAGATGGCGGAATCCGGACTGCCTGCTTTTTCGGCCGCCCCCCCTCTTTCATGTAGAGTTGAAAGGCAGGATCAGTAGGGACGTTGGTAAAGTGGATGACGCCGTGGCTGTCGATGTACCGGTAAATATCCGCAGACGCCTGCCTTTGTCCGCCGCCAAAGAAAAGGACCGCGAACAAAGCGGCGGACAGGGCTGCGGCTCGAACGATCCCTCGGCGGCTATGCAATGCCATCGACTCATCCCTCGTCACTTCGGCACATCGGCGATTTCGACCCGCAGACCCGGTCGAATCAAAGCGTCTATTGCTGTATATCGAATCTATTCGAACAATTCAAACGGATCTTTCCGATCACGAAAATGATCTGCCCTTTGGTCGTATCGGAAACCAGTTGCCGCACCAGCAGGTACTGGACCAGGTTCAACTCCTTGTATTCATCGGCCGAGCAGGTGCCGCCGCTCTTTGACAGAAAAGAAAAAAGCTTGCCAATATCAAGAAAAAAGGCTATATATATATAATTTTTGCCAATATAAACACTATATCTTGTAGTTGAGCCGGTCGTTATGGGATTGATGTCCACATCGGTGTCGGTCAGCCGGTTTCGAGTAGAGGGCAACCTTGAAAAACCGGAGATGGAAGCGGTTGCAAAAGGTCTGAAAGAAAACGCGCTTTCTGAAATCGAAGATGCTGCCGCGGAAAAAACCGTGGGCTGGACCCCTTTCCGAACCCCGTACCGCCCCCTGTTCGAAGACCGCAGCTTTGTCGTCGGAGAGTATCTGGTGTTCAGCCTCCGGATCGATCGAAAATCGATTCCCTCTAAGGTGCTTAAAAAAGAAATTGCCGACGCCAGCACAAAACGGTTGGCCGAAAGCGGCCGTCTGTATCTTTCCCGGAGCGAGAAAAAAATGATCCGGGACGAGGTGGCCCATCGGTTGATCCTTCGCATCCCGGCAACACCGAATCTGTATGATCTGATCTGGAGCCTAGACCGGCGCTTCGTTTGGTTCTTTTCGACTCTGAAATCGGCCAACGAGGAGTTGGAAAACTTGTTTGCCAAGTCGTTCCGGTTGACCCTGGTGCGCCTGTTTCCCTTCACCATGGGGGATTTGACCGCCGGACTCTCCGACACAGAGCGGGATTCTTTGGAGCGAATCTCCCCAACCCAGTTTGCGCCATGATCATGCTTGACGTCGCCGTTTCCTACAATCGATATCGTTTCCTGGGACGGGAATTCCTGACATGGCTCTGGTACGGCCTGGAAACCGACCCGAAGCTGGCGGCATCGGTCGATCCGACCATCGGAGAAATTGGTGTCGGAAACCGGATGGTCCTGGAAAATCGGGGACCCGGCGGCCTGGAAACCGTCACCATCAAGGGCGACGACCCTGGATTGGAAGAGGGGCAGACCGCCCTGCAAAAGGGCGCCATGGTCAGTGAATTGTCTTTCTCCTTTACCTCTGGCGATCAGCAGTGGCGGCTTACCCTCAAAGGAGAAAGTCTGCACATCACCGGATTGAAAGTCCCGGACACCGGCCCGGTGGAAACCGAAGCCGACATGGACGGAGCGCTGCTGGAAAAAGCGGCACTGGTGGAACGGGCCGTTCATTTGATCGAAGGGCTTTTTTACCGGTTCATTCGGATCCGAATCTCCGAATCCTGGCATACCGAAGCGGTGGCCGGTATTCGAAAATGGATCGGAACTTGACGAATTCTGACAACAGTCTATTGAATCGTTGTCAATAACTCCTTACTTTTCGGTGTTGCGGCTTGGCTGTGAAAAACATGGGCCTGTTCGGCAGAATATCGACGCGTTTTGGACAGGGGCTTTTTCATAATCCTAATATATTTCAAAAGGTTGAAAATTTATTGTCTGTTTATACACCCGTTATGATGATGATGGGTTATATAAAGAAAAACCAAATTAAAGACAGGATTCAGCCATGAAACTGACGGTCAACAAAAACGATATCATCGACGTGCTGGCCAAAGTTCAAGGACTGACCGGACGGAAAAGTAACCTGGCAATTACCGAAAACCTGTTGATGCGATCCGAATCCAATGGCATCGCCCTGATTGCCACCGACCTCGAGTCCGGTTTTGAGGGGTTCTACCCTGCCAAAATCGAGGACGAGGGGACAATTGCCATCAGTGCCAAAACCCTTTACGAAATCGTTCGGGAGCTTCCCTCGGAAGAATTCCGGATCCACGAAGTCGAAAATCGGTGGATCGAGATCGGAAACCGGAAGGTGTTGTATCATATTGTCGGCATGAATCCGGAAGATTTTCCGGACCACCCCCAGGTGGGAGATCTGGAGACCGTGGATCTGGCTGCAACCGATCTGAAAAAAATGATCGAAAAAACCGTGATGATCGCCGGTGCCCCAAACGACAAGCGGGCTCATATCAACGGCGTTTTTCTGGAAAAACAGGAAGCCAACGAAAAACCTTTCCTCCGAATGGTTTCCACCGACGGAAGCCGACTTGCACTGGTCGACCAGGAACTGGCTGCCGATACCCCCGCCCTTCCCGAGGCAGGGATGATCATCCCCAAGCGGGGGCTTAGCGAGGTTGGAAAATTCCTGGAAAACGAAGATCGGATTCAGGCCGGCACCAAGGACAATAAATTCATCGTCAAAAAAGAGAATGAAACGTTTATCATCCGTCTGCTGGAGGGGGATTTTCCAAAATACACTGACATCGTCAACCGCGACAAGGGGCATGAAATCAAGCTCGAGAGGCTCGTATTTTTAAAGATGCTCAAGCGCATGTCGATCCTGTCGTCTGAAACCTACAAAGGGGTCATTTTCAATTTTCGGGAAAACAACCTGGAGATTACCGCCACCAACCCGGATCGCGGCGAGTCCAAGGAAGATATGGATATAGAGTATCGCGGCGAGTCGATGCAGATTGCCTTCAATCCCCGGTATTTCATCGATGTGTTGAATGCCGTGGAGGAAGATACCGTGGTGCTCCATCTCATCGACGAGGAAAAACCCTGTCTGATCGAAGGAGAAGCCGACAAACGGTTTCTCAGCGTGATCATGCCCATGAGAATATGAAAAATATAAGCACATACAACGAAGACAATATCAAAATTCTCGAAGGCCTGGAGGCCGTGCGAAAGCGGCCCGCCATGTACATCGGCAATATCGATGTGGAAGGCCTCCACCACCTGGTCTATGAAGTCGTCGATAACAGCATCGACGAGGCCATGGCCGGGTACTGCACCGAAATTTTCGTCGCCATCCACACCGACAACAGCGTCAGCGTGGAAGACAACGGCCGTGGAATTCCGGTGGGGATTCACAAAACCGAAAAGGTCCCGGCCGTTGAAGTCGTCATGTGCAAGCTGCACGCCGGCGGCAAATTCGACGACCACTCTTACAAGGTGGCAGGCGGACTGCACGGGGTCGGGGTTTCGGTGGTCAACGCCCTTTCCAGCCAGTTGGAAGTTCAAATTTTTTCCAACAAGCAAGTCTACCGGCAGACCTATGAAAAAGGCCGAAAGACCTCCGAACTGACCATCGCCGGAAAGACCAAAAAACAGGGAACCCGAGTTCATTTCCGGCCGGACCCTGAAATTTTCAAAACGGTTGATTTCAGTCGGGAAATTCTCAGCCGCCGCATGCGGGAGCTGGCGTTTCTGAATAAGGGCGTGCGCATCAGGCTGGAGGACGAGCGGGCCGAGGTGGTCGAAGAGTATCTATACAGGGGCGGGATCAAGGAGTTTGTCGAATACTTAAACCGCCGCAACACCCCGCTTCACAAGCCCGTCATGATCGAGGGCGCCCGAAACGACGTAGAGATCGACGTGGCCATCCAGTACAACGATTCTTACGCGGAAAAACTGTTTTCATTTGCCAATAATATCAACACCGCCGAAGGCGGTTTTCATCTAATCGGATTTAAGGCCGCCCTGACCCGGACCATAAACCAGTACGCCACCAACGGCAACCTGCCCAAGAACCTTCGGGAAGCAAAGATCAGCGGTGATGATGTGAGAGAAGGCCTGACCGCCATTGTCAGTATCCGCATTCCAAACCCGCAGTTCGAGGGACAGACCAAGACCAAGCTTGGCAACAGCGAAGTCAAGGGGTTGGTCGAATCGTTGGTCAACGAAAAACTAAGCGAGTATTTTGAAGAAAATCCATCCGTTGCCAGGCGGATCATCGGAAAAACGGTAGATGCTGCCCGCGCCCGGGATGCGGCAAGGCGCGCCAGGGATATCGCCCGCAACAAAGGCGCCATGGCCGACACCACCCTTCCCGGAAAGTTGGCAGAGTGCCAAGCCTCGGAACCGGCAGACCGGGAGCTGTTCATCGTGGAAGGAGATTCGGCCGGTGGAAGCGCAAAGCAGGGCCGGGACCGAAAATTCCAGGCCATTCTCCCCTTGAAGGGAAAGATTTTAAACGTAGAAAAGGCCCGGTTCGACAAGATTCTGCGCAGCGAAGAGATCAAGAACATGATCACGGCGCTGGGAACGGGATTCGGCCGGGACGAATACGAGATCGACAAGATTCGCTACCACAAGATCATTATCATGACCGATGCCGACGTGGACGGGTCCCATATCCGCACCCTCCTGTTGACCTTTTTTTACCGCCAACTTCCAGAGATCATCGAACACGGATACCTCTATATCGCCCAGCCGCCGCTGTTGAAGGTCGGCAAGGGAAAAAACGAATTTTACCTGACCAGCGAATCGGAACTCAACGAACATCTGCTCAAGCGGGTCTGTGAAAAAATTCACATCAGGCTGGCCGATGAGACCGTGCTTTCCGGGCACCGGCTTTTTCTGTTTGTCGTCGGTCTCTCTGAATACTATCAGATTATCGAAAAGTTGGAAAAAAGAGGCATCCCGGCCGAACTGGTGGACGTACTGGTGGAAAGGGGGCTGGCCAATGTCCGATTCCTCCAGGACCGACGGGCCGTGGAAGGAATCCGCGCCAGTCTTGCGACCCTGGGATACGAACTTGGCAAACTGATCTGGAACGAGGATCGGGATGTCTTTGAAATGACCGTCATCCCCCCCGCCGATATCGAGTCGGATATCCCGGCATGGAAAGCGCCTGAAGTGAAAATCGGCAGAGGGCTGGTTTTTTCCACCGATTTTCAAAAGAGTCTGGTGATTGCCAAAAAGATCGTGGCCTGGGACCGCGGGCCGTTTTTCATCCTGGATCCGGAGGGGCAAAAAGAGCCGAAGGAATTTAAAAACAAGAGAAGCCTGATCACCCATTTAATTGAAGAGGGCAGAAAAGGGCTAAGCATTCAACGCTACAAAGGCCTCGGTGAAATGAATCCGGCGCAGCTGTGGGAAACGACCATGAATCCGGAAAAGCGGACCCTTCTTCAGGTGCAGATTCAAGATGCGGTGGAAGCCGATGATATTTTCACCGTCCTGATGGGAGACGAGGTGGAGCCGCGGCGGGAGTTCATTCAAAACAATGCCCTGGAGGTGAGCATGCTAGACATTTAAAATCGCTGCGCGATTTTAAATGTTGCAGCGCCTTCGGCGCTAGTTAAAAAACGGAAATATACCCAAAACAAGAGGGCTGAATCGCAGCCCTTTTGGAGTTGAAGGCCCGGAAAAACCGGAGCGAAATCGAATGAAGATTCATCGCATCAACGCACGGGACCTGCCGGATCTGTGGTTTCAGGCCGTGCACGACATTTTGGACAACGGCCGGCGGTTTACCGTCGACCGGGGGTCCTATGCGGGCCAGACCCGGCTCGAGTACGACTTTTTCACGGGACATGTACGATATCCTGGCACCGAACCCCTGATTCCGGACATTCCGCCGAGCTGTGCAATCCCCAACCCGGTCGAAGAATCCTACATATATGGGGGGGAGGGTTACCAGAGATCCTATATCGAATATTTGATGACCGGCGAAAAAGCGCCCGGCGAATCATACACTTACGGGGAACGGCTTACCCGCGCCCCCGTCACCGGACAAAAGCTCGCCTGGTGGAAGCAGGAGAGCCGCGACATCGTCGATATCCGGGATGTGGACGGAAAGATCGTCTTTGAAGAAGAGGGACGGCTCTATCTGAACCAGATCGAATGGGTGATCGACACCTACCGCCGCTTCGGACACCGCAACAACCAGATGGTACTGCAGGTGGCCCATCCGTCCGATCTCGCCCTTATCGACCCGCCCTGCCTCAGGTCCATTGATACCCGTATCCAGGACGGCGCGCTCAATTTTGCGGTCTATTTTCGTTCCTGGGATCTATGGGGAGGCATGCCCGCAAACCTTGCCGGCATTCAGAATCTGAAAGGGTATATGGCTGGTGAGATCGGCGTGGAAGACGGGGAAATGATCGTTGAAAGCAAGGGGCTTCATCTGTACGGATATGCCGAGGAGTTGGCCAAGCTTCGCTGTCTCCGGGACTGAGGGGTTAATTGGTCAAATGGTTGACTGGTGGATGGGGAAAAAGCGGGCGCATTTAACGAATCGATCAATCAACCAGTCAACCCGCCCGGAAAAAGCCGTTCCCTGAAAAACCGAAATCAGAATTCGACACTGCCGGGCGTCCGGGGAAACGGAATTACGTCCCGGATGTTGGCGGCACCGGTAAGCAGCATCAGAAGGCGCTCAAATCCGAGGCCGAATCCGCTGTGGGGAACGGTCCCGTATCGACGGACATCCAGGTACCACCAGTAGTCGTCTACATGCATCCCCGCATCTTTCATTCGCGCCTCGAGGATATCGATGCGCTCTTCTCTCTGGCTTCCGCCGATGATTTCCCCGATTCCGGGAACCAGCACATCCATGGCGGCGACGGTTTCACCGTCGTCGTTTAGGCGCATATAAAAGGGTTTGATGGTTTTTGGATAATCGTACAGAATCACCGGTTTTTTGAAGTGGACCTCGGTCAGGAATTTTTCGTGCTCGCTTTGCAGGTCGCTTCCGAACGAAACCGGGAATTCAAATTTTTTTTCGGCGGATCGAAGAATATCGATGGCCTCCCGATACGGCATCCGAATGTAATCCGATTCGGCCACCGTCTGGAGCGTTTGGGGAAGGGATCTGTCGACGAAACGGGCAAAAAGATCCAGGTCTTCCTTGCACTGCTCCTGGACAACACCGGTAAGGTTTCGAACGAGCTCTTCGGCAAGGTTCATGTTACCGGCTAGATCGCAGAACGCCATTTCCGGCTCCACCATCCAAAATTCGGCCACATGGCGGCGGGTATTTGAATTTTCGGCCCGGAAGGTCGGACCGAAGGTGTAAACGTCTCCCAATGCCAGGGCAAAGAGTTCGGCCGAAAGCTGGCCGGATACCGTCAGATTGGCCTCCCTGCCGAAAAAATCCTGAGCGAAGTCCACCCGACCGTTCGTTTTCGGCGGGTTGTCCGCATCCAGCGCAGTGACCCGGAACAGCTCTCCGGCGCCCTCACAGTCCGAACCGGTGATGATCGGCGAATGGATATAGTAAAATCCCCGATCCGAAAAGAAGCGGTGAACGGCCTGGGCGAGCGCCGAACGGATACGAAACGTGGCCCCGTATTTGTTGGTGCGGGGTCGAAGATGCGCGATGGTGCGAAGAAATTCGTCGCTGTGGCGCTTTTTTTGGAGGGGAAAATCGTCCGGTGCATCGCCGATAAGCGACACCGATTCTGCCCGAATTTCCCATGCCTGTCCTTTTCCGGGGGAGGCGACGAGCTCTCCGGTGACCTCCACGGCAGATCCCGTGGCCAGTTTCCGAATTTGTTCATAGGCGGCCAACCCGTCATCGGCGACCACCTGGATATTTTTCAGACATGAGCCGTCGTTGATTTCGATAAAGGAACAGTTTTTCGAATCCCTTCGCGTCCGGATCCAGCCCTTGATCAGGACCATTCCCGACGGCTGGTCAAAGGAAAGCAGTTTGGCAATTTTTGTGCGCTTCATCGATTTATATCCTTTTATATCCTAACGGTAATGTAATACGCATGGGTCCCCCGCTGCAGGAGAATCACCACCGAGGATTTCAGACGGTACTTGACCATGGCATTTTCAAAATCGGCGGCAGATTCAATGGGAAGATCATCGATCTGACCGATCACGTCTCCGGTTGAAGCGCCGATGCCGGCCAGCTGCGAATCCGGATCGATCAGGGCGATTACCGCTCCTTTAGAGACCGATATTGGATACCGGCTGCGAAGCGCGTCCGTCAGGTCTTCCACCCTTACGCCGAGAAGCTGAAAAGCCAGGTCCGCGGCTTGGCCCTGAGGAAAACGGGCGGCGGTCAGCGTCAGACGTTCGGTTTTTTCTTTCCGCCACAATTGCAGCTCCAGGCGGTCCCCGGGCTTGTAGCTGCGAATTGCCGCCACATACTCGGCCCTGGAGAGCACCTGGTGGCGACCCACGGAAAGAACGACGTCCCCACTTGCCATGCCGGCAGATGCTGCCGGGCTCTGTTTGAATACCGACCGGACGAGCAGCCCCTTTTCACCGGGGATGCTCATGTAGGCGGCCATCCGATTATCGAGTTCCTGCACCAGAATCCCGATCCAGGGAAGGATGACCTCTCCATGGCGGATCAGGTCTGAGACGATTTTAGAGGCCCTGTGGATCGGAATGGCAAAGCCGATTCCCTGCGCCTTAGCGTAGATGGCGGTATTGATTCCGATCAGCTCTCCGTTGATGTTGAGCAGGGGGCCGCCGCTGTTTCCCGGATTGATGGATGCGTCGGTCTGGATAAAGTCGTGAAAGGCGCGGTCTTCGGTTCGAATGCTGCGGTGAAGGGCGCTGACAACGCCGGTGGTCACGGTATGGGAAAAACCGAAGGGGTTTCCAATAGCGATGATCGTCTCTCCGATCATCAGATCGGTCGAGTCGCCCATGGTCAAAGACGGAAGGGGGCCTTCGGCGTCGATCCGCAGCACCGCCAGATCCGAATCCGGATCGGCGCCCACCACCCGTGCCGCAAATTCCCTTTCATCCTGGAGAACAATGCTAATCGACGCGCTTTTGGCGATGACGTGGGCATTGGTCAAGATGAGTCCCTCATCTCCGGAGAGGATCACCCCGGAGCCTAGACTGGTTCGCTGGTAGCGCCGTTGATGGCCGGGATCGAAAAAATCCCTGAAAAAAGAGTCGAAAAGGGGATCCATGCCGAAACGGGAAAAGGGGTTGGCCGTCGCCGGAATGTCCTGCCGCGAGCTGATGTTCACCACGGCGGGACTCGCCCGGCGAACAGCCCGGACGACCTCGTTTTCACGGGACGCTGCCTGCGAATAGCCAAAGGAGGAGGCGAGGACAAAAAAGGATACCAATACCGGCAAAAAACCGCGGCCGAGGAAAGCCCCCCCCGGGTTGACTTTCCTTTCATGGTCTGTCATGGCATACTGCCTTTTTCGGCGCCCGATTGCATGAACCCCGAAAATGAAATTTAAAAGAAGTGATGATGTCTGAAACCGCATATGATGAGATTCTTTCCCTGGTGGAAAAACCGAGCCGCTATCTTGGCTCGGAAGCCAACAGCATAAAAAAAGACCCGGAGGGGGTCAAGCTTCGATTTGTCCTGGCCTATCCAGATCTTTATGAAATCGGAACCTCTCACTTCGGGATGCAGATCCTTTATCATATTCTCAACGCACGGCCGGAAATTGCTGCAGAACGGGTTTTCGCTCCGGCGGTAGATATGGAGCAACGGCTTCGGAAGGCATCGATTCCCCTCTCGAGCCTGGAAAGCCGAAGGCCGCTTTCCCGGTTCGACATCGTCGGGTTCAGCCTGCTCTATGAGCTCAATTACACCAACGTGTTGACCATGCTCGACCTGGCGGGCATCCCCTTTCGGGCGAACCACCGGCAGAACGACCAGCCGCTGGTGATTGCCGGAGGGCCCTGCACCTGCAACCCGGAGCCCGTAGCCGAGCTGTTCGATGCGCTGGTGTTGGGCGATGGCGAGCAAGCGGTTCTGGAACTGGCCGATGTCTGGATGGCTTGGAAAGAATCCGACGGCAGGGACAAAAACGCTCTTTTGGAAAAATGGGCAGATATTCCAGGGGTCTACGTACCTTCTTGTTACCGGTTTCGGGTCGAAGATGGCGGATTTTCACGAGTGGAGCCGGATCGCGCCGGGCGGGGTCCCGTAAGGCGGGCCGTGGTGGCAAACCTTGAAAAAGCGCCCTTCCCGGACCGGCCGGTGGTTCCATATGGCCGACCGGTGCATGATAGGCTTCGGCTCGAAATCTCCCGTGGTTGTTCCCGCGGCTGCCGCTTCTGCCAGGCTGGAATGATCTACCGGCCCGTCAGGGAGCGTTCCTGCAAAACGCTCCTCGATTCGGCCGCCGCCGCGCTTTCTGCTACGGGATATGAAGACCTGTCCCTGCTTTCGTTGAGCACCGGGGACCACAGCCGCCTGCCAGAACTGCTTCACCGGCTGATGCAGCGGTGCCGCAGGGAACACGTGGCGGTATCTCTGCCCTCATTTCGGGCCGGATCGCTGACAAGCGAAATGATGAGAGAAATCAAACAGGTCCGGAAGACCGGCTTTACCATCGCGCCGGAGGCGGGAAGTCAGCGCCTCAGGGACGCCATCAATAAAAACCTGACCGCAGAGGAGATCGAACAAACCGTTTTTAATGCCTTTTCGCTCGGATGGCAGGTGGTCAAGCTGTATTTCATGATCGGCCTCCCGACGGAAACCGAGGCAGACCACGAGGCCATCGTCGATCTGGTATTGCGGCTTCGTGGACTAAGAAAGAAATCGGGGAAAAGGGGCCAGATCAATGTCAGTTTGACCACGTTCATCCCAAAGCCGCACACGCCGTTTCAATGGGCGCAGCAGCTTGAACTGTCCCGTTCGGAACGGATCCTGTCCGGATTGCGCGACCGGCTCTCAAGACCCGGGATCCAGGTCAAGTGGCAGAATCCCTGGGTCAGTCTTTTAGAGGGGCTTTGGGCACGCGGCGACCGGCGCCTCCTTCCACTTCTGGAAACCGCCTGGAAAAAGGGCTGCAGGTTTGATGGTTGGAGCGATTATTTCCGCTTCGATCAATGGTGCAGCGCCATGGACAAGACCGGCATCGACGTTAATTTTTTTACCACCCGCCGGCGGCGTCTGGAAGAACCTTTGCCCTGGGATCACATCGACATCCACGTTTCCCGGCGATTTTTACGAGAAGAATATCGGCGCGCCCTAGAAGGACTCTCGACGCCGGACTGCCGAGGAGGAGCGTGCAACGATTGCGGCGTTTGTGACTTTGAAACCCTCGCCCCGGCGATCGGCGGCGTCTCGGGCATGGAGGAAACCGACACAGAGCGGATCGACGATTCCGGCGCCGGACAGCGAATCCGAATCGACTACGAAAAAAGGGGCGATGCCAGGCATTTCGGCCACCTGGAAATGGTGTCGATTTTTATCCGGGCCATGCGGCGGGCCGGGCTTCGCATGGCCTATTCCGAGGGGTTCCACCCCAAACCCCGGCTGGTTCTCGGCGACCCGCTTCCGGTTGGAATGGAAAGCGAAAAAGAATCCTTTGATGTCCGACTGAAGGGTGTTTTGAACCTTACACAAGCCGTTGTCGCGATCGAGCAGGAGCTGCCCTCAGGTCTTCGAATCCTCAGTGCCCGTCGGGTTCAGGGCAACGCCGCGATCCCAAAAAGAACGGTCTATGTATACCGGGTTTTGCTGGCGGAGGGGTTTTTCGACAAAGATCGGCTGGAGGCGTTCGAGGCCGCTGCCGAGTGGATCGTAGCGCGCCGCACCGGCAAAGGAAAGTTGAAAAAAATCAACCTAAAGGATATGGTTGACATGATTTCGATCCACACACCGACCCTTGCCGAGCTGACGCTGCGAAGCGAACCTGGACGCACGGTGCGGCCGGCCGAAGTGCTGGCGCATGTTTTCGGTCTGCAAGGCGAACAGATCCGAAAAGCCCGGGCCGTGAAAAAAGAAAAGGAGCCGGATTCTGGCACCACCCATGTATAGACAGCTTGTGATCAACATCACCGAACCGGAAACCCGCGTCGCCCTTCTGGAAGACGGCACCATCGCCGAACTTTTCATCGACCGCAAGGACCTTTACGACATTTCCGGAAATATTTACAAAGGCAGGGTTCAACGGGTGCTTCCCGGGATGCAGGCGGCCTTTGTGGATATCGGCCTGAAACAGGCGGCGTTTATCTACGTAAACGACGTATTGCACGAGCCCGTAGACGATTATTTGCCGTTGTTTGGCGAGGAGGCGGCAGACGATGCAGAATTCCAGGAAACCGGCGCCGAGATCCGCGAGCTTCGACCGATCGAAGAGTTGATCTGCGAAGGGCAAGAGATCCTGGTCCAAGTGGCCAAGTCCCCCATTGGCACCAAAGGGGCAAGGCTGACTTCCTACATCTCTTTGCCTGGCCGGTTTTTGGTGATGATGCCCAACGCCGGCCATATCGGAGTATCCCGAAGAATCGAAGAGGAGGGGGAAAAAAACCGGCTGCGCCATCTGGTCGAAAACCTGAGAACAGAGCCCTTCGGATACATTGTCCGGACGGCAGCCGAGGGGGTCAACGAGACGAAGCTCGCTTACGAAATGGCGTTTTTCAAGAACCTGTGGAGCAACATTCAGCAAAAAAACGCGTCGGCGTCGGCGCCGGCACTGCTGCACCAGGAATTGAACATCGTGTTAAGGGCCGTCAGGGACCTGATGACCCTGGAGGCCGAGCGGATTGTCATCGACGGTCGAGGCGGCTATGAGTCGGTCCTGCACTTCCTTGACGGTTTCATGCCCAGCCTCAAAGATTCGGTGGAGCTATATGAGGGGCGGGAGCCGGTTTTTGACGCCTATAATCTGGAAGGGGACATCTCCAGAGCCCTGAAGCGGAAGGTCTGGCTCAAATCCGGCGGCTACATCGTCATCGAACACACCGAAGCGCTTTTGGTTGTCGACGTCAACACCGGTCGATACGTCGGCAAGCACAATCTCGAAGAGACGATTTTAAAAACCAACCTGGAGGCGGTCAAGGAGATTGCCTACCAGATACGGCTCCGGGACATCGGCGGAATCATTATCATCGATTTCATCGATATGGAGAAGAAGGCCAACCAGGAAAAAATCTTCAAGGCGCTCAAAGAGGCCTTCAAGAAGGATCGAAGCAAGACCCATGTGCTTCCGTTGTCGGAAATGGGTCTGATCCAGATGACCCGCAAACGGGTTCGTAAACCGCTTACCCGGCTTCTTTGCGAACCCTGCTTTTATTGCGAAGGAGAAGGATATCTGCTGTCGCGTCGGACGATCTGCCACAACATTTACCGGGAGGTGTTGAGCAGAGTCGGAGATGTGGAGGGCATCAAAGTGACGCTACACGTCAACCCGGACATTGCGGAGCTGTTGTTGGGAGAGCTCAGAGAGCTGATTCTTTCCCTCGAGAAAAAAATCGACAAGCAGGTCGTCATCTACCCGAATGCCAGTTTTCACGTCGAAGAGTACGATTTGTTTGAAATGATGGAAAAAGGATCTTCATCTTGACACAGAGGCGCTGTTGTGATTTAGAAGGCAGGTTATAATCTTGGCGCCCCAGCTCGACAGCGCCATTTTGGATGAATCGTTTCCCGGAAAACGGGCAACCTTGTTGATCACAGGAGCTTTATCTTATGAAGCGCACATATCAACCGAGCAGGCTCCGTCGCGCTCGGAACCATGGATTTTTGAAGCGGATGTCGACCAAAAAAGGCCGACGGATTATCAACCGCCGACGCGCCAGAGGAAGAAAACGACTAGCCGTGTAGACGTCTTCGGCTGGTCGACACCCCATCGAGAAGACGGCTCCGGGAGCTTCATTTGGCGGTTGGTTTGAGCAGAACGACGTTCACCAAAGCGGACAGGCTTCGGAAGCGGCAGGAGTTTCTCTACCTGTTCAGAGAAGGCCGGAGGGTGCACACGGCCTTTTTCATGGCCATATTCGTTCCGACAGACCTGGATTCCCGTCTCGGGATTACCGTCTCGAAAAAAGTCGGAAAAGCCGTCCGTCGAAATCGGGTCAAACGCCTCACCAGGGAATACTTTCGGCAGAACCGGAATCGCATCCGAGGACAGTGGGATATCAATATCGTTGCCAAAAGCGGGAGCGCAGACTTGGTGACGCCGGATGTGTTCAGACAGCTCCAAATATTATTGGACCGCATCTCCAGGAGCGCAGACAATTAGGGGGGTTGCCCAAAAAGGGGTCCTGTCGGCGATACGGGCCTACCAGCTCTTTATATCCCCCATGCTCGGGCCCTCCTGCCGGTTTTACCCCACCTGCTCTGCCTATGCCCAAGAAGCGATTGCCCGGTACGGACTGCTCAAAGGCGGTTATATGGCGCTTCGAAGGATTTTGCGCTGCCACCCGTTTCATGGCGGAGGAGCAGATCCGGTTCCCTGAGAAAAAAGGCAGAGCCCTCGATACCGGAAGTGTCAAAGGGCAGCATCGGCGAAAGATCCAGCTGTTGTGTCTTCTCGCAGCACCCGCCAACGGCCTGTATAGTTCCGGCAAAGCATCCAAAGTGTCTGACAGGAGATTTAGTTAGATGGAACAAGCCCGCATTCTTGTGGCCATAGCACTTTCATTCGCCGTTTTTTTGATCTGGGAAATCTTTTTCGTCGAACGCCCCACGAAAGCCCCACCTGCCGAACAGACGCAGCAAACGGCCGCCAAAACGCCGACAACCCCTGAAACCGGACCGGTATCAACCCCACAAGCGGATATGTTTTCGCCGGAAGCTGTGCGGTCCGAAACGGCTTTGGAGGCTGCGGGAAGAGCCAAGCGCATCACCGTGGAAACGCCGTTGTACACGGCCGTGCTCTCGGAAAGCGGGGCAACGATTCGCAACTGGAAATTGCGGCAGTACCGGGAGGCGGCAGATCCGGGTGCCGCTGCGAAGGAGTTGGTCGGAGAAAAAGTCCCGGGCGGCAGTGTGCAGACATTGTGGGGCAAGCCAATGGCTGCGGCCATGGAAAACGGCCGGTTTTTCCTGTCGTCTGGAGAAACCGAGGTGAAGGTGACGGATCTTGACCGCAGCGTACGATTTTCCTGGCAGTCCCCTGATGGGGTTCGGGTCGAAAAAACCTACACCTTTTCACCGAATAGCTATCTGGTCCATTTGGCCGTCACGGTACAGAACGGAGCCGGCCGGCCGCTTGTCAACGACCTGGGCATCTCCCTTCGCAGCCTCTTTGATGAATCCAGCCGGGCGATTGGTTTTCAGGGGGCAAGCGCCCGGGTCGACGGTCGCATCGAGCAGATCGACGTCGGGGATGTCGACGAAGAAGCCCTTGACGCAGGAAAGGTTCAATGGATTTCACTGCAGGATCGGTATTTTCTTTCTGCACTCATACCGGTTGTGCCGGTGCAAACGAACGTGGCGCTTTCCAGCCCGGCGCCGGGAATCGTCGAAAACCGGTTCGTTCAACCGGGAATCGAGCTGGCCCCCGGAGCGCAGAAACAGTACGATTACAAACTTTTTTTCGGGCCCAAGAGCATGAGGGTCCTGGGGGAGGCTGGATATGACCTGAATCGTGCAATCGATTTCGGCTGGTTCGACTTCATTGCCAAGCCCTGTCTCTGGCTGATGAACTTTATCTATCGTTTCATTCCAAACTACGGCGTGGCCATCATTTGTCTAACCCTGATTACGAAAATTCTGCTCTGGCCCCTCGGAAACAAAAGCTACAAGTCCATGGGGGAGATGAAAAAAATCCAACCGTTGATGGCTGAAATCAGGGAAAAATACAAAAACGACAAAAAGAAAATGAACCAGGAAATGATGGCCCTGTATCGGACATACAAGATCAATCCCGTGGGCGGTTGTCTGCCGATGGCGGCACAGATTCCTGTTTTCATTGCGCTTTACCGGATGCTTTACGAAGCGATCGAGCTGCGGCATGCGCCATTCTTCGGCTGGATCAACGATCTATCCGCGCCGGATCGGCTGTTTGAATTTCCTTTTTCCATCCCGCTGATGCAGGAGCCGCATGGCATACCGGTTCTGACCCTGGTGATGGGCGCTTCGATGCTGCTGCAGCAAAAGATGTCGCCGCCGCCCGGCGATCCGAGCCAGGCCAAGATTATGATGTTGATGCCGATTGTGTTTACCGTGATTTTTATTAATTTTCCATCCGGACTCGTTCTGTACTGGCTGGTGAACAACCTGTTTTCCATGGCCCAGCAATACTACACCCAGAAGAAGCACGCGTAGCAAAGGGAGGAGGTCAATGGCCCCCAAGGATGAAGAATTCGAAGGAAAAAGCGTGGATGCTGCCGTGGAGAAAGCCTGCAAGGCGCTCAAGCTGGACAAAAAAAGCCTCACCTACGACGTTCTATCCTATGGATCGACAGGAATTTTCGGTATTGTCGGTGCGAAAAAAGCTCGAATTCGGGTGAAGCAATCCACTTCTCGTAAAACCACGCTGCCGGAGCGAAGAAGATCAAAACAGAATGCCGCGATCGGTGAAGACGATGTAAATAGCCGGGAACAAACAGCGGTCGAGGAACAGGAAAAACCAACGGCCCTTTCCCGCGAGACGGAAAAGGACCGGCCGACCCTGGCGGAAATGGAAGCCGCCGCAGAAGAAGGGAAGAATTGTCTGCGGGAGATTGTCAATGCCATCACCGACGACGCCACCATCTCTTCGGAACTGGAAAGCGAAAGCATCCGTTTTGAAATTCATGGTGGAAACGCCGCCGTTTTGATCGGAAAGCGCGGACAAACCCTGGAGGCGATCCAATACCTGGTGGACAAGATGGTTAATCGGAAGGGAGAAGGGCGAATCCGGATTGTCGTCGATGTGGAGGGGTACTGGGAAAATCGACGTGCCAGTTTGAAGGAAATGGCCATGCGGATGGCCGGAAAGTCGAAGAAGACCGGAAAACCAATCACGCTTGGGCAAATGAATGCCCATGACCGAAGGATCGTTCACCTCACCCTCAAGGACGATCCGCACGTGAAAACCCAAAGCCGGGGAGATGGTTTTTTCCGGAAACTGGTGATCTTCCCCAAAAAGGCATCCTCTGCTGTCCGCCAGAAGCCGAAGGAATAGAACGCTTGTCAAAATCACGTACCGACACCCAAGGGGTGGCGCTTGATTGAGCGCATCGATTCAGCCCTATCTTAGGAAAATGGAAAACTCCACCATTGCTGCCATCGCCACCCCTCCCGGGGCTGGAGGGATCGGCATCATTCGGATCTCCGGTCCAGAAGCGCTGAAAATTCTCGGACGCATTTTTCTTCCCCATAATGGCTGCGTCAGCTCCGGAGAGGCAGGCCCCGACCCCTGGGAATCTCACCGGTTGTATTACGGTAAAATCACAGATCCCAGCGGCGGCGCTGCCGTCGACGAAGCGCTTGTCGCATACATGAGGGCGCCCCATTCTTACACGCGGGAAGATGTCGTTGAGATCCAGGTTCATGGCGGTCCCGTCGGGCTTCGGGAGATCCTCGGTCTGGTTCTGCGAAACGGGGTGCGACTGGCCGAACCGGGCGAGTTTACCCGGCGGGCCTTTCTCAACGGGAGGATCGACCTGAGCCAAGCAGAGGCGGTGATCGACCTGATTCAGTCCCGGACAACGGCCGGGCGCAAAGTGGCGACGGCACAGCTTGGCGGAGCAATGCGGCGAGCCGTCGAGCAGCTGAGAACAGCGTTGCGGGACATCCTGGTTGAAATCGAGGCGGGAATCGATTTTCCGGAAGAGATGAACGAAGACCAGGGGGCAGAACAATTGGCAAGTCGGCTTCGAGATGAAGTGAGAACCCCCATAGAGGGGATGCTGGTGCGATTTGAGCATGGACGGATTATACGGGAAGGGTACCGTCTTGGTGTGATCGGTCGACCGAACGTCGGCAAATCAAGCCTGATGAACCGCCTGCTCGACGAAGAGCGGGTGATTGTAACGGAAATCCCCGGCACCACCCGAGACGCGGTTGAAGAACAGATCGATCTTTATGGAATACCGGTGATTATCACCGATACCGCCGGCCTGCAGGAAACCTGCGATCCGGTTGAGAAGATCGGGATGCAAAAAACCAGGGAAGTCATCGCAAAGGCAGATGGCATTCTTTTTATGGTCGATGGAAGCCAGCCGCTTACAGACGAAGACAAGATTATTTTTGGGGAATCTCCGCTCGAAAAGACGCTATTGGTTTTGAACAAGATCGACAAGCGGGCCGGACTGGGCGATTGTCCGATTCCTGAATCGTGGAAGCGAGTGCCGGCCGTGGAAATCTCCGCCCTTTACAATCAGCACCTCGACACGCTAAAAAGGGCAGTCGCAAAGATGGCTTCCGGCGGCGTCGCCGATGAAATCGAGCACGGGTTGATACCGAGGCTGCGGCATCAGACGGCGATGAAGAAAACAATCGAAACCCTTCGTAATGCAGAAGGCGGTCTCAGCAGGAGTGCGCCGATGGAATTGGTGGCCATCGAGCTTAAAGAGGGGTTGTCGTTCTTGGGAGACATCCTCGGCATCGAAATACGGGAGGATTTGCTGGACAACATTTTCAGCCGGTTTTGTGTAGGAAAATAGGATCGACAGGATGTTCCACGTGGAACATCCCGTCGATGAAATAGGAGCGATCGCCATGACCATCGATTTTGATTTTGAACCGTTCTTCAGACGATACCTGGATCTGGTGGAAAAGGCTGACGCGGCGTTTGACAAAATCCGTGGGCAGTTTCCAACCGAGGTCCGGTGCGAGATCGGCTGCGCAGACTGTTGCTATGCGCTCTTCGATCTTTCCCTGATCGAAGCCTTGCACATCAACCATCAATTTCAGCAGGCATGCTCCGGGAGAGCCAAAGAACGCCTTCTGGAAAAGGCGAACCGGGCGGATCGCGATACTTATCGGATCAAGC
>CAYPFH010000002.1:0-44676 GCA_964409825.1 uncultured Desulfobacterales bacterium
AAAATGTGCCAGATAATATGGGTAATTTGCTTAATAGTGCTGTGCGTTTCCGGAGAAAGATCATTTACCATCTCGGCCGCCGCTGCCGCCTGAACGGCAATCGCATCCGCAGCGTAAGCCCGGAATTTCTCGAATGCCTCCAGCAGCACAACTGGCCCGGCAATGTGCGGGAGCTGTTCAACACCCTCGAGCACGCCCTTGCCGAGGCCGTCGACGAGCCGGTGCTGTTCCCGCGGCACCTGCCGCCCCACATCCGCACCCGGGCAATCTGCCGCAGCCTGCAGCCGCCGGAGACAGAAGGCGCCGGCGGGACCAAACCCGCTGTCCTTCCTGCCGGACACCTGCCGCTGAAGGATTACCTGGACAAAATGCGGTTTCACTACATCGACAGTCTCATGGGCGAATGCAAAAACGACGTCCGGACCGCCTGCCGCCTGTCGGGCATTTCCCGCGGCCACATTTATCAGCTGCTGAAAAACTACGGAATCAAGCCGAGCGTGTCGTAAGGAGAGAAAAGCGGCAGCCGGTCGTCTCGGGGAAACGGCAGCCACAAAAGCCGAAGGGATCGATCATTGGAAGCCGCCGGCCGGTCAGACATAGGTGTCTACGATCAGGCCCCGGAAGCCGGCGGCGGCGCAGAGCCTGCCGGCTGCATCGTAGCAGGCATCGCCGGCATCGACCCGATAGACGCGGCCCGCCGTCTGCCGCCCGCCGTCGGGCCGGGTGCGATAGCGGACCAATTGTGCCGGCGCGGTCCGGCTGACGGACCGAGTCTGCCACAAGGCCGGCACCGGCGCATTTGATTCTGCAATATTCATCGGTTCAGCCTGCCGCCTGAATTGCCCATGTCATCCAGCTACCGGCATTTGAACCGATTGTCAACCACCTCGGCCGATCGTCAGCAATTCCCGGCGAGTCTTCGGACAACAGATCGCCTCGGAATACTCAAGCGCCGGTTTGATGGAGCCGGAAACCTTGGGGCTTGGGCTTGGAGGGCCACGCTTTGTCTTGGCCGGGACGAACGTGGCCTACCGGGGGCCGAGCACCGGATGCCGATGGGAGTATCCGGCATCCGGAAAGACCCTCTGAACGGCTTCCCGGTTCTCATGGTTGACAATGATCGGGCCGGCCAGGTTCATGGTCATTTTCTCGGGCGCTTCTCTGGGAATGTTGACGACGGCATAAACGGACGGGGTACCGGCCTCGTCCCAGGCCATTTCAGAGTTCACGGCCTGAAGGTCGATCCGGTAATCGGGGACGAACAGCAGCGGATTGACGATCACAAAAGCCAGGGTCGGATCGTCCAGGGACTGGAGCCAGAAAAATACCGATTTTTCGTTGTGCCGGACGATCACGTAGCGTTTGTCCCCGGAAAACCCCAGCATACCGCCGGGCATGTGGATCACCCGGCTGTCTTCGACGCCAATGGTGCCGAAACGGCTGGTGTGTATGCTCATCGGGCCCATCATCGGCCTTCCCCTTTCCCCGGTGCAAACAGCCTGTCCAAAAGGTTGATGTCTTCCGGCCCCAGGGCTGCCGAGGCTCTGTTTTCCTGTAGAATCCGCTCGTACACCTCCAGCCGGTGGACGTGGACGTCACGAGGGGCCTCGACGCCCAGCTTGACCAGCCCGCCGCGCACCTCCAGCACCGTGACGGTGATGCAGTCTCCTGCGACAATGCTTTCTCCGGGTTTCCGCGTCAATATCAGCATACGCCGTCCCATCCGTGGGCGGCGGCAGCCGATTCACCGGATGCGCCGCGGACCGTCCCCGGGCTATCGGACATAATCGACCAGGCTCAGGCTCATGATTTTTGAAGACGAAGCCAGCGCCGCCTTGTATATCAGCTCCTTGGACTGCAGGCGGGTGATGGCTTCGGCCATGTCCGCATCTTCGATGCCCGAGAGGCGTTCGGCGCCCGAGATCGTCAGGTCCAGGAAAATCTTTTTCTTGATCTCCATGCGAAGCCCCTTGGCGCCGATCTCCGATCGATAACCGGAGATACGGTCGGAGTCGTCGCCCAGCCGATCCAGGGCGTCGGTAATGCCGCCGACATCGTCGGTTTCAAGGGCGGTTTTCAAATCCTGAAGGGTGGTAAAGACGGCGCCGAACACCTCCTCACCGACCGATCCGACGGAAACGGCGGTCGCGTTGCCGATTTTTATCCGAAACGCTGTGCTGTTGCCGTTGTATGTGCCGTCGTCGTCAAAGGGAGCGGCGTCGGTTCGGGTGCCCGAAAAGAGATACCGGCCGTTGATCCGGCTGTTGCCCAAAGATACGATCTCTTCGATCATATGTTGGACGTTGCCGGCGGCCGCATTTCTCTGTTCGCTGTTGACCGTGGCGTTGGCCATCTGGATCGCCAGCACCCGGGCGTCTGAGATCAGGTCCAAACTGTGGGAAAGCGCGGATTCGGCGGCATCGAGCCAGGCCGTGCCCATGGCGATGTTCCGGCCGAGCTGGTCGACATTCTGGAGGGATGATTTGATGTTGAGCGCCTGCATCAAGCCGACCGGATCGTCTGAAAGATCGTTGATCCGCCTGCCGGAGGCGACGACTTTCTGGGCGTCGACCATCTCTTCGCTTCGCTTCGACAGGTTGCTCCGGATCAGATCGTATATGGTGCTGGTGGCGATTCGCATCCGCTTTTTTCCTTGCCGGCTATTTGAGATTCAGCAGTTCCTGCATCATTTCATCGGCCGTGCCGATCATTCTGGCCGCCGCTGCAAAGGCGTGCTGCAAACCGATGAGGTTTGCCATCTCCTCGTCTAGGGACACGCCCGAGACGCTGTCGCGCATCTCCGAGATCCGGCCGACCATTTCGGTCTTGAAGCTCCGGCTGCGGGATATGCCGCCGGCGGTGATCCCGATGCCGCCGATCAGGGAATGATAATACCCTTCCAGGGTCGTAGAGACCTGTCCCTCTTCGTTGCCCTCGGTCCGCTCGCAGGTCCAGCGCGGAAAGCTCATCGACGCATGCTGCAGCCCGGTCATCGACATCGCGTTTATGTTGTCGCCCGGTGCGTAGGCGCCGGCCGCGTCGATGACCCCGGCGGCGAGGCGGCTTCTGTCGGACAAAGAGGGGTTGATGTCGACTGCGCTCGCGCCGGCGCCGGTAAAGAAGGTATTGATCCCCAGTGCGGCCAGCAGGCCGCTGTTGTCGTCGGAAAATCCGAGGGCATGAGCGTCGTCCGTGGTCAGCGCCAGGGCATTGCCCGAAACCGACGCGGTCACCCCCGACAGGCCCGCCGCAGCGATCTGGTCGTTGACGGCGTCGGCCAGATCCGTCAGGGAGGAAGTCCCGTCAAGGCCGCTCAAATCGATGACCGCCCGGTTCATCACCGGGCTGCCGGCAACGGTGCGGTCTTCGATCCACAGGGTCATGCCGTCGACGGGATAGGAGATGCGGTCGCCGAAATCAAGGCCCGCCAAACCGGCGTCGGTGCTATAGGTGCCGGCGACGACGGTGCCGGGGTCGAAGAGTTTGAGCCCCACGCCCTGGCTGTGCTGCCGGTTGACTTCCCAGACGAACGCATCGGCAAAGGCATCCAGGTTCAGCCGGACCTGGGCCAGCACTTCATCGCGCATGTCCAGCCAGCCGCCCAGCTTGCCCGCCGAGATGTGGTCGGTGATATCCATGGTGTTGGTGCCGGAGCCTTCCCAAATGACCCGGTCGCCGCTGCCGCCGCCCATCTTGAGATGAAAGGCGCTGCCGCCGCCGACCAGTATCGATCCCCGGGCGCTGGCCACCGTCAGGATGCCGCTCTCCTGTTCGAAGGTTTTGACGTCGATGTACCTGCCAAGCTCCGTCAACAGGATTTCACGCCGATCCCTGAGATCGTTGGCCGGGAACCTGGTTTCCATCTGCAGGATTTGGGTGTTGAGCCCGGCGATCTGATCGGTAATCTGGTTGATCCGCTCCAGCCCGCTGCTCACGGCCCGGGTCAGATCGATATCCATCTGCACCATTTGATCGCTCAATTCGGCGAGCTTCTCGTTCATCAGCTGCGCATATTCAATGAGGGCCGTGCGTTCGGACAGCCCGGCGGGATCGTTTGCGACATCGTGCCACCGGTTCCAGAACTCGCCCATCATGCCGCTGAAGCCTGCACCGCCGCTCTCGCTGAAATAGGCCTCCAGGTTTTGGGCATACAGTTCCATCTCCTGCGCGGATGCCAGCCCGGACTCCTGGTTCAGCAGCTGCTCATTGATAAAACCGTCCGCCAGGCGGGCGACCGTTCCCGGATCCACCCCCCGGCCGAGCAGCATGCCGTCGCGGACTTCGCTCCCTGCCGTGGCCGCTTCGATGCGCTGGCGCGAGTAGCCCCGGGTGGAGGCGTTGGCAATGTTATGCCCGGTCACATCCATGGCATATTTTTGGCTGGACAGCGCGGTTTTGGCGATATTCAATACAGCCCCGATGGACATGCTCAGGCCTCCCGGTGCAGCAGCAGCGCCGCCCCTGCTTTTTCGATCCGGCACTGACGGTCGTAGGTTTCCCTACCCGACGGCTTTCCGGTGAGAATCCCGACCAGATCGTCGAGAAAATCGATGGATTCGTTGATGATGGACCGGTTTTCCATCCGCCGCAGGGCGATCTCCTGTTCCAACCCAGTCAGCTTCAGGTGCAGACGCTCGAGACGGGACCGCGCCGAAGCCGGCGCCCGTTCGATCATATCGGGCAACTCGAACGCCTCCTGCCCATGGGACCTGAGCGCACCGGCCATCTCCTGCCTGTCTTTCAACAGCCCGCCGGAAATGGCTTCTTTGCGTTTCAAAACCGCCGACAGCCCGTCGAGGTCCACCTGGAACAGGGCTTTTTGCTCATCCTCTAAGCAGCGCAGCAGATCGGCAAGGCCGGCTGCCTGCGCGGCCAGGAAAGCCTCCAGCATATTGACGTCTTCAGGTTTCATCGATTCGCTTCCTTGTCCGGATCATGGTGCGGCGGCGCATGCGCCCCCGAAAAAGGCCCGGAACTATACCCCAAACAAACGCGCTGAATCGAGCCGGAAAAGATTTTCCCATCATCGGACCGGCGGCTGCATGCGGCCCTTGAGGCGTTCAAACAGGATATCGGCGATGCCGATCCCGCTTTTTTGGGAAACCACCCCGGCCAGGTTGTCATCGAACATCCCCTGCACGATCTTTTGGGCATGGCTTGGCGCCGGGGCGCCGGCGGCGATGGTATTGCGCATGGATTGGAGCATCTGCCGCAGAAACAGTGCCTCGAATTCGCTGCAGGCGCTTTGCAGCGACGAAAGCCGGCCTCCGTCTGGGGCGGCCGCCGGCGCGGGCAGCCCGGATATGGGGGTCATGGGATTTCTCCTTTGAAGGCAGCCGGGAAAGGTTCCCGCCCGCTGCCGGCTAGATGATTTCCAGTTCCGCCTCAAGGGCGCCCGCCGCCTTGATCGCCTGAAAAATCGTGATCAGATCCCGCGGCGACACGCCGATGGCGTTAAGAGCCCGAACCAGATCGCCGATGCTCTGCCCCGAAGGGACCACCACCAGTCCGCTTTTCTCTTCATCGACCGACACGTCGCTGTCGGGAACGACGACCGTACTGCCGCCCGGTGCGACCACGACGCCCGATCCGGTCCGGGCGGGCGTCCCCTGTCCCTCGGGTGCAAACGGCGCCGGCTGGCTGACGCCGCTGGTTTCTTTGACCTGTATGCTCAGATTGCCATGGGAAATGGCGACGGTTTTGATGCGCACATTTTCTCCGATCACCACCGTGCCGGTTCTCTCGCTGACCAGCACTTTTGCCACGGCGTCGGTGTCGATCTCCAGATTTTCCAGCTTGGCCATCATGTAGACCACCCGGTTTTGAAAGGCCTCGGGCACGGCGATTTTGACCGTCCCCGAATCGAGCGGCTCGGCCAGCGGCGCCCCGAAGCCTGCATTGACGGCGTCGGCCAGCCGCGTGGCGGTCACAAAATCGGAGTGGTTCAAGATAATGGTCAGCTCATCGCGGTTGGCCAGGGACATGGGCAGCTCGCGCTCAATGGTGGCGCCGCTTGAAATCTGCCCGACGGTGGGATGGTTTTTGGTTACGCCCCCGCCGGCCCTGCCGCCGGCTGTAAAGCCGCCGACAACCACCGAACCCTGTGCCAGCGCATACACCTGCCGGTCCACCCCGGTCAGCGGCGTCAGCAGCAGGGTGCCCCCCTGCAGACTCTTGGCGTTGCCGATGGACGATACGCTCACATCGATCCGCTTGCCGATGCGGGCAAAGGGCGGCAGCGCGGCGCTGACGATGACCGCGGCCGCGTTCTTCATCTTGATGTCGTCGGAACTGACATGGATGCCCATGTGCTCGAGCATATTTTTCATCCCCTGGGTGGTAAACTGAGCGCTTCCGCTGTCACCGCTGCCATTGAGCCCGACAACCAGGCCGTATCCGAACAGCTGGTTGAGGCGAACCCCTTTTACGGTCGCGATATCTTTGATCCGCGCCGCATCTGCAGAAACAACGGCGGTCAGCATCAGCGCCCCTGCGGCAAAGACGGTCCACCATTTAAAACGGCCAGACATGATCCACCACCCTTCCAAGCCACCCCGGCTTTTGCTTGTCGGCGATCGGCCCGACGCCGGAATACAGAATCCGGGCGTCGGCGAGATAGGTTGACGACACCTCGTTGGCAGGTCCGATATCCTCCGGTCGCACCATCCCTGAAAGAACGATGTACTGGGTTTCGTTGTTCACCCGGATCTGCCGTCTGCCCTGCACCACCAGGTTGTTGTTCGGCAGCACCCGGACGACCGTGGCGGTGATGTACGCCTTGACATGGCCGTCGCGGTCGCTGGTGCCCTTTCCGTCGAACTGCATGCCCAGCGAAGACGAAAACAGACTGTCGGCGCCGGGGTTTTGGGCCAGCCGCGGGTTTTTTTCCGCCAGCGCTTTCATGTAGCCCAGCACTTTCAGGTTCGCCGCACTCACCCCCCCCGACCGGCTGGTCTTGGTGTTCGCATTCAATTCGGCCTCCGGATCCTCCACGATGCGCACGGTGACGATGTCCCCCACGCGGCGCGCCCGGCGGTCCGGAAACAGCCGGACGCCGGACACATCCGACCACAAAGAGCCTTCGGCGCTTTGTGCGCTTTCAAATACGGGAATGGCAAACTCCCCGGCGTCCCGGACCGCCGCCGCCTTCGAAGCGTCGTTGGCATAGGGAAAGGTGGAGGAGCACCCGATTGTCGCAGCGATCATTGCCATGATGCAAAACAGCGGCGCCGGCTTCATGATGTTCTCCTTAATAGTCGACCACGACGGTGGCACTGTCGACGACTCTGGCGAAGATCTTCTTGCGGCTCATGGTATTTTCCACGGCCACGCGCTCGTTTTCGTATCCGGTCTCCATGATGCGCCCGGGCACCGTGACCCGAATGCCGGCCGATTCGGCCAAAATCACCACCCGGTCCCCCCTGGAAACCACCGGCGTTCGTTCCAGCATCCACTCCTTGACGGCCGTGCCGGCGCGGATGCTGTGTTTGCACCGGTACCCGACCGCCGAGGCGGTATCGGTCAGCACCCGGTCGGGCATCCGGGCGATATTGACCCGCTCTGCATACAGATCGCCGCGGCCCACCGGTTCGCCTCTTTTCAGGTCGCGCTTGGCAAAGACCACCGGTTCGTAGATTTCCACCCAGCCTTGCAGGGTCACCCGGTGGCGGACGATACCGTCGACCGCAATGAGAACCCCGAGGCGCACCAGGCCCTTTAGGGCGGCCTGACGCGGCGGGTCCACCCGGTAGCGGATATGCCCGGCCGGGACCGGCTTGTTGCCCAGGACGCGGAAGCGGGAGATAACCATATCCTCGGAAGAGCGGTCTTCCCGGTCCTGAATGTAGCCGGTAAACACGGATAAAAACTGCCGGTCGGTGATTTTCTGCTGGCCGGCCGGCGCCCGGCTGCTTGAAGACGCCGGGACCGGACCCGCCGCCAGCAGGCAGGCGATCATCGCCATCCATACAATATACCGCCTGTCGATGGGTATCATGGCTACCTCTTGATGTTGTTGGCCAGCTGCATCATGCTGTCGGCGGTCTGAATGGCCTTGCTGTTGATTTCATACGCCCGTTGAGCCATGATCATCGAAACCATCTCTTCGACGACATCCACGTTGGACATTTCCAGCGCGCCCTGAACAATGGTGCCGACGCCGCCGAGGCCGGGGGTGCCTGGCGTGGGTTCACCGGAGGCGTCCGAGGCCCGGTACAGATTGCGCCCGGTGCTGTGAAGCCCTGCAGGATTGGCAAAGGTATACAGTTCGATCACGCCCAGCACCGCTCCCACGCCTTCCGCATCGAAAGTGGTGACCGTTCCGCCCTGGTCGACATGAATGGAAGTCGAATTGGCCGGGACGCTCATCTCCGGCTGCAGGCGGTCGCCGTTGGCGGTGACGATATTTCCCGCGGCATCGAGCTTGAAGTTGCCGGAGCGGCTGTAGCGCTCCTCGCCGCTGCTGATCACCCTGAAAAAGCCTTTTCCTTCGATGGACAGATCCAGTTCGCTGCCGGTCTGTTTGAAATCCCCCTGCATGAACAGCTTGTGCACCCCCAGGGGCATGGTGCCCATCCCCACCTGAATCCCGGTGGGGATCTGTCCGCCGTCGGCCGTGGCGGCCCCGGCCATCTTGGTGGTCTGATACATCAGGTCCTGGAAATCCACCGTGCTTTTTTTAAAGCCGGTGCTGTTGACGTTTGCCAGATTGTTGGCAATGACATCGATGGTCATTTTTTGTGCCGACATGCCCGAAGCCGCCGACCATAATCCCCGTAGCATGGATTTCGCCTCCTTGTTTATTGCTGCATGGCGTAGTTATTGACCAGTTTCCGGGTCATTTCATCGAGGGACTGAATAGCGTTGTGATTGGATTCAAAAGCACGGTAGGTTTCGATCATCTTGACCATTTCCGTCGTCGGATCGACGTTGGACTGCTCGATGTATCCCTGGTGAATCACGGGGCGATCGACCCGCCGTTCGGCGTCGGCCCCCTCGGGATGAAAGAAGTAGCCGCGGCCCCGTTTTTCCAGATCCGGCAGGGAATCGAAGTCCACGATCGACAATTGATCGACGGCCTGTTCATCGACGACGATCCGGCCCCGGTCGTCGATGACCACCGGACCGCCGGCGATCCGGACCGGGCCGCCGCCGCCCATCACCGGATCCCCGGACTTGGTGGTCAGTACGCCCTCGGCGTTGAGGGCGAACCCGCCGTTTCGTGTATACCGCACCCCCTCGGGGGTCATGACCTTGAAAAAGCCGACGTTTTCGATCGCCAGGTCAAGATCGCCGCCCGTATGCCGGATCGCACCCTGGGTGTGATCGACCTCCGAGCGGTAGCTGTGCGAAAGGGCCTGATCAAAAGAGATAAAATCTTTTTTATGCCCGGCGGTGCCGATATTGGCCAGGTTGTTGGCGATGCTGTCGTATCGCAGTTTTTGCACCAGCGAAGCGTCGATGGCTCTGTAAATCCCCAGCTGCATGCCTGTCTCCTTTGATTTCTGCGGTTCGCTTCCGGAAGATGCAAGATAAATGCCATGCTTGGAACCCAACGACCGGAGGCGGAAATAAAATCTTATCTTTCTGTTTTAATTGAAACATATGTCATTGGCCGGCATTCGCGGGAATGTCTCCGCCGCCGGGAAAAAAATGCCTAGCGGCCGTTTTTGCCGCTGTCTAACGTGTAGACAAAGGAAAGAATTTCAGCGACGACGATATACAGCTCCGGCGGTATCTCGGATTTGAGATCCAGCTTCGACAGCACTTCGACCAGGGCCGGATCCTGGTGGATGCAGATGTCATTTTCCCGGGCCAGGGCGATGATCCGATCGGCGATGCGGCCGCTTCCGGCCGCCACCACGCGCGGGGCGCCGTCCTTTCCGGGTTCGTATGAAAGCGCCGCTGCTTTTTTCATCGCTTCGCTCATGGACGCCGTCGACCTCCGGCCGGGCCCGAACCCGGCTATGCCAGGCAGTTGAAGAAAACGCGGCCGCTGTCGACCACGTCCGCCAGCGGGCTTTTGGACACGCTTTGGGCATCCCGTATCAGGCAGCCCATGTATTCGAATGAAAGCCCCTGCTGGGCCAGGCGCCTTTCCAGCGTGGGCATGCCGTGGATTACCGCCTGCCGCGCCGATTCTTGGCAGACCGCAAACATGGCCCGTATCTGATCCCGCCGATAGGACAGATCGATCCGGATCGGCCCAAGCCTGGGCAGCTCCAGCACCAGCTGCAGGCAAAACCCCTCGTTTTTTCCCCCTGCAGGGCCGCCGGCCTCCTCGTCAAGAAGACGGATCATCAACTGGGCCACGATGGCCTCTCCGCCTGGCATCCGGATGGGAAACGGCAGAAACAGCCGGCCCTCTTCCTGTCTGCCGGCATGGTTCAACATCTGCAGCTGCTCCAGGGCCGAAAACAGCCGCTGAACCAAACCGGCGGCCCGATCCTGCCGGTTCAGGCATTCGGCCAGGGCCCCTTTCAGATCGTTGTCCAGAATGGCGGAAAGAGGCTCGGATCCCGGCCGGCTGCCGGCAGCCAATCGGCGCAGCTTATGCTCGAAAAGCAGGCCCGACCGGGTAAAGAGAGCGTTGACCGCCTCCGGCGCCGGTTTCGGCCAGCCCTGGTTGACCATTCGCTGCAGCAGCGCCTTCAACCGATCGAACCCTTGGCGGCATCCGGTTGGACTCTCCAGATGGGTCAGCAGGGCCTTCCATACATTGGCGCCGAGCGCGGAAAATACCGCCGCCGTATTGGGCAAAAGCGGCGCCGCGGCCCGTGGGTTCTGAACCTGCAGCACCACCGGCCCCTGATTTTGCAAAACATTCAGTACGAGCCTCATCCCCGGTTTGAGCGGCAGATGGGTCCGGGCCGATACGTCCTGTCCGTCGATGCGAAGGAGCACGGATCCGGGGGCCGGTGTTTTCACCACCGTTGCCCGGAGAACCGCTCCTTTTTCAAGCACAAGCATCGGCGCACCGGCCCCGGTCGTCTGGGGGCGAAAAGCAGCCGGTCCGTGGCCATGTATCGAACGGATCAACTCAATCCCCCGGTCGTTTGCCGGCTATCGGCGGATTTTGCGGCGGAATCTTCACGGCGCCTTCTTCGACCGGCGGCTGTCGGCCAAACGGCGGGTCAGTTCGAGCACCATCCTAACCTCCTCTTTGGGTACGCTCAACCGCCGGGCGATGTCGGCCGGCGCCCGGCCGGATTCGGCCATTTGAACGATCCTGCGGCGATGCCGGTGCATTGCCGCCGGTTCCGCGGCAGCCTGGGTTTTCCCATCGCTGCTTTTCAGGATCATGTCCGCCCGGTTGAGCTGCAGATTCAGGCTGACGATTTTCGCGTCGAGCGTTTCTACCACCCGGCTCGCCAGGGACTGCTTTTGGGCCAGCTGCCGCTGAAACGCTTCCGATGCCCGATGGGCCTCGTTTAAAACGGCTTCAAGGCCGTCCACGCCGGCCTGAAGCCGGCCGTCGGCCTTCACCTGCCGCAGCCGAAAAAGCAGCAGCACGATGGCAAAGATCAACACGGCATCGATTGCCATCTGCACAATGATCAAAAAAGACAGCTCCGGGGCCATGGCTACACCTTGATGTCGATCCGGGAGCCCGCCGGTCCGGAGTCGACCGGCGCGGCCTTTTCATCGTCGCTCCCAGAATCGGTCCTGCTCTCTTTCGTCCCGCCGTTTTCCGTCTGCCGGGCCGCGTCCCGTCCCGCCGCGATGCGGTTATCGGCGTTCGGCGACTCCACCTGGGATTTTTTCTTCATTTTTCGCTCCAATTCCAGCTGGGCCGCCAGCTGCTCTTTCATCTGAAGCTGTTCCTTCCGCAGGCCTTGCATTTTGGGAATCAAATGCGCCTGGGCGATGACGAGGTTGATGTGGTTCGATCCGCTCATGGTGCCCCCTTCCGGTGCCGCCTATAGAGCAAAGCACTCGGTGATGTAGACGGTCTCGACATCCCCGAAATGTACGTGCCGCTCTACGGCGGCGAACGCCAGCCGCCGGACGGCCGAAAACGACAGGTCCGCTGCATTGCCGTTGAGTTCCTGCCGGATCGAGTCATAGACGGCGGCCCTCAGCTGCTGGATCTGCCGAGCGGGTTCCGGCAGGGTCCCGCGCAACGCCACCGTCGCGCCAACCCCCAGGGCCAGAAAATCGAATGGGGCGGCGTCGGAAAGCGGGATCACAAGGGCTTCTAAAAGAATCGTCTGATACCGCCGGTCCTCGACAATTTCCGGCGCCGGCGGCCGCCTGCCGGCCGCACCGATCCACAAGGCGCCGATAAGCGCCGCGAGCATGAAAACAATCAGCCCTGCTGCGGTGATATACCTGTTTCGGATCGATTCAAGCATCGCCATGTCGCCGTTGCCGCTTGTGGATTCGCCCGTAGGCCGCCGCGACGGCCGTCGATCAGACCGCCGATGAATTTGATTTCATCCGGCTGCGCAGTTTGACGATCGACTGGGTGTGAATCTGGCAGATTCTGGACTCGGTCAGCTCCAGAATCTTTGCAATCTCCTTTAAGGTCAATTCCTCATAGTAGTATAAGGAGATCACCAGCTGCTCTTTTTTTTTCAGCCCGGTAAGCGCCGCTGCCACCAATTGTTTCATCTCCTTTCGCTCCATCTCGTCGACAGGCGACGGAGGCGTCCACTGATGCGGCGTCTTGCTTGTATATCCGCCCTCCAAAGCGGCGTCGCTGAGGGGCGCAAGCCCCACGGAACCGGTCCGGTCGAGCATCTTGTAATAGGCGTCAAGAGAGACGCCGAGTTTGGCGGCGATTTCATGATCTTCGGGTTCCCGCATCAAGGTCGCATACAACTCGTGCACCGCCTTTTCGATTCCGGCGATCTCCCGGCGGACGGACCGCGAGACCCAGTCCGACCGTCTCAGTTCGTCGAGCATCGCCCCCTTGATGCGATGCCGGGCATAGGTTTCGAAGCGGTTTCCCTTTTCCGGCTCGAACTTGTCAACGGCATCGATCAAGCCGAATGTGCCCGCACTGATCAGTTCATCGATCGAGACGCTTCCGGGCAGCCGCATGGCCATGCGCCCGGCGATGTACTTGACCAGCGGGGCGTACCGCAGAATCAGCCGCTCCCGATCGGCTCCAGGGTGTTTCGAAACACCGGGGTCGACCGCTTGCCGGTATTTTTCGATGTGGGCCTTGGTTGACATGTTATCGACGGGTCCCCGTAAAAATCCGCTTCCAGAAAAACTTGATATTGCCGTCGAGCAGCGGCTTCTGTTCCTGAGCCAGCAGCATGTCGGCAAGACGCGAAAACCCCAGGCTTGAAGGGGCATCGGGGTGCAGGCCGACCACCGGGCGTCTTCGGCTCACCGCGCGTCTGACATGATCGTCCAGGGGGATGTATCCGGCAAAGTCAAGGCAGATCCCATTGAGAAACCGCTCGATCACGCGGCTCAGATGATCGAACACCGACTGGGCCTCCCTTTCCGAGGTCACCATGTTCATCAGCAGCGTAAAATCTTTGATGCCGTGGTGCTGAAACAACACCTTCATGAGGGCGTAGGCATCGGTGATGGATGTGGGCTCCGGCGTGACCACGATGATTCGCTCCTGGGCGGCCAGATTGAAATAGATGACATTGGAGGAAATCCCCGCACCCGTATCCACGAGAAGGATATCGTAGCGGGTGTTGAGCAGATCGAATTCATTGAGCAGATTGATCTTCTGGCCTTCGGACAGATGGGACAGATCCTGGATTCCGGAACTGGCTGGAATGAGGGATACGCCTTCCGGACCGGCGGCGATGATCTGATGGAGCTCCCGCTCCCCGTTGATCACCGAATCGATCGTATGCTCCGGATACAGGCCGTAGATGATATCGATGTTGGCCAGGCCCAGATCCGCATCCAGGATCAGCACGCGCCGTCCCCTGCGCTGGAGAACAATCGCCAGATTGGCGACGATATTGGTCTTGCCCACCCCGCCCTTGCCGCTGGTGACGGCGATGACCCGCGGGCTGGCATCGGAAAAGAAAGCATCTTTAGGTCGATCGTTCCGCAGACGGATGATCCTGTCGCTTTTTTCTTTCAGCATACTGCGCAGCTGTTTGGCCTGATCCATTAATGCGTTCTCCGAAGCTGGGGTTGGTTTTTGTCGAACAGCATCCGGACGATTCGTTTCCGGTCGGCCCTTTCGATGTCCTCAGGAACGTTCTGGCCGGTTGTCAGATAACTGACCGGATGGGGGGTTTTGATCAGCTGATTGATCATCGAACCGTATTTTTCGGCCTCGTCCACTTTCGTAAAGATGAAGCTGTCGATGGTCAGGGGGCTGAAATTGCGCACCGTCCGATCCATTTCCGATGCGTCGGCGCCCACGCTTAGGCAAAGATGACAACCAATTGACGCCTCTCCCGTCAATAATTCCCTCAGCTCGGAAATGCGGCGTCGATCGTATTGACTCTGCCCGGCGGTATCGATCAGGATCGCATGACACTGCGCCAACCGCTTCAATGCCGAGGTCAAATCCTGCCGCTTGAACGCCTGGAAACAAGGAATCCCCAGTATTTTCGCGTAGACCCTGAGCTGCTCGAAAGCACCGATCCGATAGGTGTCCACCGATATCAGGCCGACTTTTTTCTGTTTCTTCAGCATCAATTGGGCGGCGATCTTGGCGATGGTGGTGGTTTTCCCGACGCCGGTCGTGCCGATCGCGGCAGCGATGACCGGCGAGGAGCCGGCGGCGCCGAACACATCGACGACGGGAATCGCAGCGGCAATCGCATCGATGGTCCGCCGGGACAAGGACGCACCGTTGGCGGCGGGAGGGGTGTCGAATGCGCCCGATTTTTCGAGAAAAATTCGGGCGTTTCGTTCGCCGATCCCGCTTTGAATCATTCGCGCATATAAATTCAGCGCCTTGGGGGTTGATACCAGCTCTTCCATGATTCCCTGGGTGTGCCGGGTGAAAACGGCGATCAGGTCATCGATCCTCATCGGTTCCCGGAGACCGCCGAACGCGTTTTCGATGCCCCTGTCATATGCAATGTCCGTTCCTGCCGGCACCGCTTCGATTTCAAAATGGATCCTCCGGTTGCCGGAAACCGACTGGCGGGTATCCAGGATCATGGCGTCCGGTCCGAGCCGCTGCTTAACCCGGGCCATGGCCTCGTGGATCGTCGCTCCGCAAAAGATCCTATCCGGCATGGTTCCACCTCACTTCACCGATGCTTTGGATGCGGGTGTCGCCGGGCAGTTCGCTCTGGGACAGCACCACGAGGTTGGGCAGAAAATACTCCACCATTTTCTTGAGATGGCGGCGGATCGTCGGCCCGGTCAGCACCACCGGCTGGATATTGCGCGCCATCGCCTTTTCGGCCTGCTCCTTGACGCTGCCGACAACGGCATCGGCCTGGTGGGGGCTGATGGACAGATAGGCCCCGTAATCGGTGTTCTGCACCCCATTGGCCAGCACGTCTTCCACTTCCTGGGTCAGCGTGATCACGCGCAGGGTGCCGTCTTCAGCAAGGTGCGGCCCGATGATGGACCGGGCCAGTTTGTGGCGCACATATTCGGTCAGCAGGTCCGGATCTTTTGCCAGGGGCGCATAGTCCGCCAAAGTTTCGACGATGGTCAGCAGGTCCCGCACCGACACCTGTTCGCGCAGCAGATTCTGCAGGACTTTCTGGACATTGCCCAGGCTCAGCAGATTGGGCACCAGCTCTTCGACCGCCTTGGGACGGCTTTTGGCCAAATGGTCCAGAAGTCCCTGCACCTCCTGACGCCCGATCAATTCGGCGGCGTGGCTGCGGATCACTTCACTCAGGTGGGTGGCCATCACGGCCACGTTGTCGACAACCGTATACCCGGCAAGCTTGGCTTCTTCTTTTTTCGATTCGGGTATCCACAGCGCCGGCAGGTTGAAGGCAGGTTCCGTGGTCGGGACGCCGCCGATATCTTTGACGGCGTCTCCCGGATCCATCGCCAGGTAGTGGTCCGCCAAGATCTCTACGCCGGCCACTTTGACGCCCTTGAGCAGCACCTGATATTCGGTGGGGCGCAGCTGGAGGTTGTCGCGAATGTGGATGGGCGGGATAATAAGGCCCATTTCCAGGGCGAACTGGCGGCGAATGGAACGAACCCGGTCCAGGAATTCTCCGCCCTGCTCCCGGTCGACTATCGAGATGAGTCCGTATCCCAGCTCCATCTGGATGGGGTCGATGTCGAGCAGGTGCTCCACCGGCTCCGGACCGCTTTGGACCGCTTCGGGTGCCGGGGCGGCGGCGGCCTCCTCGCGGGCGTCCTGCTGCCGGCGGCTGGAAACATACATGGCGGCGGCCACAAAGGACGCCAGCAGAATAAAGGGGATATGGGGCAGCCCCGGAATCAGCCCGAAACAGAAAATGGTCAGCGACGCCAGGTATACGGCCTTGGGAAATTTGATAAACAGGCTTCCGAGCTGGCCGCCCATGGTCGCATCGGCGGCATTGCGGCTCACGACGATACCGGCGGCGGTGGAGATGATCAGGGCCGGAATCTGGGAAACCAGCCCGTCTCCGACGGTCAGCAGGGTATAGGTGTGGGCGGCGTCGATGGCCGACATGTCCCGCTGCCATACGCCGATGATGAAGCCGCCCACGATGTTGATCAGGGTGATGATAATGCCGGCAATGGCGTCGCCCCTGACGAACTTGGCGGCGCCGTCCATGGACCCGTAGAAATCCGCCTCCTGGGTGATGTGCTGGCGGCGATCCCTGGCCTGCTGTTCGTCGATCAGCCCGGCGTTGAGGTCGGCATCGATGCTCATCTGCTTTCCGGGCAGGGCGTCGAGGGTAAACCGGGCGGCCACCTCGGCGATTCGGGTGGCGCCCTTGGTGATGACGACGAAATTGACGATGACCAGAATGACAAACACCACCAGGCCCACCACATAATCTCCGCCGACCACGAAATTGCCGAAGGATTTGATGACATCGCCGGCGGCCCGCGTTCCCTGATCGCCGTTGAGCAGAATCAGACGCGTGGAGGCCACGTTGAGAGACAGCCGGAACAGGGTCATCAGCAGCAGCAGCGTTGGAAAAATAGAAAAATCGAGGGGTTGGAGGGTGTACATGGCGATCAGCAGGACCGCGATGGCCAGGGTGATGTTCAGGGCCAGCAGCAGGTCCAACACAAAGGGCGGCAGGGGGATGATCATGACCACCATCACCGTCATCACCCCGATGACCGCCATGATCTCTCCGGTGATAAAGGGCGGAAAATTTCTTGCTAGGGTTGTCGCCATGTCGTCGTGGTTCCCGCTTGTTGGGGTAAGGGAAAAGGCGCTGGCAGCCGCCGCGGCCGGATGTCAAAATCTTGCCGCACCCGATGGCGCCGGGCGATGTTCAACCGGCGGAGGATTGACGAATTTTCCCTTTCATTTTATAGATATAGGCCAGAATTTCGGCAACGGCCTGGTAATAATCGCCGGGGATTTCCTGCCCGACCGGCACCCATTTGTACAAATTCTGTGCCAGCGGCTTGTCCTCGATGATGGGAATATGGTGCTGCCGCGCCGTCTCGCGGATCCGCCCGGCAATCGCTCCGGCCCCTTTGGCCGCCACTTTCGGTGCGCCCATGGCCGTGCGGTCGTATACCAGGGCGACGGCGAGCCGCGTCGGGTTGGTAATGACCACGTCGGCTTTGGGCACATCCTGCATCATCCGCCGCCTGGCCATCTGCATCTGGATGGTTCTGATTCTCGATTTGACCAGGGGGTCTCCCTCGGTCTTTTTATGCTCGTCTTTGACTTCCTTTTTGGTCATTCGGAGCTTTTTCTCGTGGTCCCACTTCTGGAAGGCGAAATCGAGCGCCACGATCACGATCATGGCAAAGGTGCATTTGATGAAGATCACAAAGGTTTTCGACAGCGTATAGCCGGCGATCGATATCGGCTCCAGGGTGCCGAGCAGCGCCAGCTCGGCCATCTCGGTTTTGATGGACGCATAGGCCACCGCACTGACGATCGCCAGCTTGAGAATCGTCTTGACCAGCTCCACAAGAGCGTTTTTTGAAAGCAGCCGGCCGAATCCCTTGATGGGGTCGAGCTTCGACAGCTTGGGCCGGATGGGCTCTGCCGACAGCAAAAACCCCACCTGCAGGATGTTGCTCAACAACGCCGCCAGCACCACCGCCGCCAGGATCGGCAGGATCGTCAGGAGAAAACCGATCACCGCGTCGTCGGCGAATTCGATGAAGGACGGGGCGTCGAAGGGGCCTTCGTCGGCCAGGGCCCAGGTACGATCCACCAGGGCGCTGAACTGCCCGTACATGGCGCCGCCGAAAACAGCCAGGGAAACCAGGGCGGTCATCAGCACCGCCACCGAGGGCAGCTCCCTGCTCTTGGCCACCTGTCCTTTTTTGCGGGCATCCCGGCGCTTGCGGGGGCTGGCTTTTTCCGATTTTTCTTCGAAGGATTCATCCGGCATGGGTCATATCCGCATCCAGTTCATGGCGGTGATCAACACACCGCTCAAGGCGTTGATAAACTCCCGGATGAAAAACGGCAGCAGCTGCATGGAGATGCCGAAGAAGATCAGACCGATGACGATCTGAACCGGAAAGGCCACGATCATGATATTCATCTGGGGGATGAGCTTGGTGATCAACCCGAAGGCCACCTTGGTAAACAGCAGGGCCACGATGGCCGGTGAACCGATCTTGACGGCCACTGCGAACATCTGCCCGGCGCTGTCGATCACCATCTGAAAGAGCCTGTCTTCCATACCGGCGGCTCCCGGCGGGATCACCTCGAAACTGTCCTTTAAGGCGCCGATGAAGACATGATGCCCGTCGAGGGAAAGAAAAACGATCAGAGAAACCATGTAGGCCAGGCTGGCCATCAGAGAAATCTGCGTCTGATTCTGAGGATCGATCACGTTGGTGATGGCAAAGCCGGTCTGGAATCCGACCGTATGACCCATCATCTTGATGCTTTCAAAAAACAACAGGACCATCAGGCTCAGGACCAGGCCGATGAGAAATTCGCCGAGCACCAGCATCAACAGGCTGCCCGGGGTTTCGGCGGCCGGCCCCACCGCCTGCCGCACCACCGGAAAGAGCACAATGGAAATCAGCAGGGCCAGGCCGGCCTTGGTCAGTGCCGGCACGATCCGGGCGTTGAAAAACGGAAGCAAAAACAAGATGACGCTCACCCTGACGAGCACGGCAAAAAATTTATTGAATTCCGGGTATGATCCGGGCAGCAATTCCATCGGGATGCGGGGCCTTTCCGGCGGTCGCAGGGTCCATCGCGCATCTTGTCGGTCAGCGGATAAAATAGGGAACCTGCTCGATCAAATGGGTGGTAAAGTGCATCAGCTTTTCGATCATCCAATGGGCGAAAAACAGAAGCGCCAGCAGTACGGCCACGATCTTGGGCACAAAGGTCAGGGTCATCTCCTGAATCTGGGTCACCGCCTGAAAGAGGCTGACCACGACCCCCACTACCAGCCCGAGGCCCAACATGGGCATAGACACGAAAATCGTCGTCTTGATGGCCTCCTGCGCCAGGGATACGACCAGTTCCGGCGTCATAATCCGCCTCCTGCAAAGCTTCTGACCAAAGAACCCACAATCAGGTGCCAGCCGTCCACCAGGACAAAAAGCATCAGCTTAAAGGGCAGGGAGATCAGAATGGGCGGAAGCATCATCATCCCCATGCTCAGCAGCACACTGGCAACCACCATGTCGATGATCAGAAAGGGAACGTATAAGACGAATCCGATGATAAACGCGGTCTTCAGCTCGCTGATGACAAACGCCGGAATGAGCACGGTGGTCGGGATATCGGCGGGCGCTTCGGGTTTGCCGATGCCGGCCATTTTCACGAACAACGCCAGATCCTTTTCACGAGTCTGGCGGAGCATGAACTTCCGCAGCGGGTCAAGTGCGCGCTTTAGGGCGTTTTCCTGGGAGATTTCTTCTCCCAGGTACGGCTGCAGGGCCCGGGTGTTGATCTCCTGTAAGACGGGCATCATGATAAACAGGGTGATAAACAATGCCAGTCCGGCAATGATCTGGTTCGATGGCGTTTGCTGGGTGCCCAGGGCCTGCCGCAGAAATGCGAAGACCACCGCCAGCCGGGTAAACGATGTCATCAGGATGAGGATGGCAGGGGCCAGGGTCAACACCGTCAGCAAAAACACGATCTGCAGCAATACCGACACCTGGGCCGGATCGTCTCCGGGCTGAACGCCCAGCTGCAAAGACGGAAGTACGACGTCCGCTGCCATGGCCGTACCGGCGCCCGCCGCTATCCACACCGCCGCCATCGGCGCCAGGAGCAGGAGCCGCCGGCAAAAAAAGCGCCCGCAGCAAAGATGGCGCTGTTCAGCTTTCTGCGTCGTCATCGGCTCGATGTCCCTTCGGCCGGAGGGTGGTCATATAGGAAAGACCGTTGGCGCCGACGCCCACGACGAGCCTTTCGCCGTCGATTTCGACGACCTCGATGCGCTCCCTCGGTGAAAAGTAGTAGGCGGCCACGCTTCTGGCCTCGCCGCTGCCCGAGGCTGCGGCCCTTCCGCGCATAAAGCGCTTCATCAGGTACAGGACCAGAACCAGCAGGCCGAGAACGACGGCCAGCATCGAACCGGATCTGACGATGGTTTCAACGATGTCGAGGGTGGATGTCGGCGTCATCTGTGTTCTCCGCTGCCGGCGGCGCCCGGATCCGGCGGCCGCTTGCACCGCCTGCGCCGGAAGGCTATCCCAGCGATTTGACCCGTTCCTGGGGGGTGATGATGTCGGTGAGGCGGATGCCGAACCGATCCTCCAGAACCACGACCTCCCCTCTGGCCACGAGCTTGTCGTTTACGTGAACCTCCAGGGGGTCGCCGACGGATTTGTCCAGCTCCACGATGGAGCCCTGACCCAGTTGAAGCAGGTCGTTGACCAGCATCTTGGCCTTTCCGAACTGCACGGAAACCGTCAGCGGGATATCGAGGACCATGTCGATGTCATAGCCGCCGTTGCCCCCTTCCGCCGATGACTGCGCAGACGCGGCCGCAGCGGTGTCTTGCTGTCTGTCCCTGTCGTTCATGGTCTACTCCTCTGTGATCCTGGCATCGATTCGAATGGCCCGGTTGCTGTTGTTGGCGCCCGGATAGCCTGTGAACAGGGGCACGCCTTCCACCCGCAGCGTGATCGGACCGTCCTCGCGCTGGTCTAGGGCGATCACGTCCCCCACTTTCAATTTCTGCAGATCCCTGCCGCTGATTTGTGCAGAGCCGAGCCTGCATCCCAGCGTGACCGCGGCTTCCCGGATCTTTCTTTCAAGATACCGCCGCCAGCGCATATCCGCCTCGAAACGGCCGCTTTTGTAGCTTGACTGGAGCTGTTCCCGAATCGGCTCGATGGTGGAAAAGGGGATGCACAACGCGATGCTTCCCGCGGCATTATGCAGATCCACCTTGAACCGGACGACGACGGCCATGTCGTTGGCAGAGACGATGGAGGCAAACTGCGGGTCCATCTCGGATCGTTCGTGGGCCATCTCCACCGGGTGGATATCGGCCCAGGCCCGCTGCAGGTCCGACAAAATGATCCGGACGATCTTCTGGACGATCTTGTTTTCGATGGTGGTAAAGCCCCGCCCCTCGAGTTTGACGTGGGTCCCGCCCCTGCCGCCGAAAAACGTGTCCACGAAGGCAAAGACCAGCCGCCCGTCGATCACCAGCAGCGCATAGCCCCGCAATGGGTTGATTTTAAAAATGTTCAGGCTCGACGGCAGCGGCAGCCCCCGGCAAAACTCGCCGAATTTGGCCGACTCCATCCCGGAAAGGGCCACATCCACATTGGTGCGGGTAACCGCGCTCAAACTGCTTCGAAGATAGCTCACCGAGCGCTCGTTGATGATGCCCAGCGCAGGCAGGCGCAAATTCCCCGGGCCGGTCTGGGCGTTGAAATCGTAGGGCTTCGCGGATGCGGGCTCCTCCCGGGCGTCGGTTTCGGTCTCCACCTTTCCGTCGCCGATCACATCCAGCAGGGAGTCGACTTCATTCTGGGACAGTATGTTGCTCATGACAGTCTCTATTGAACGACAAACTCGGTGAAAAAAATGCCGCTGACCCGGGGCTCTTCCAGCAGCGCGTTGATCCGCGTCAGCAGCGACTGTTTCAGCTTCAGCTTGCCTCCCATGGTGCTCAGATCGTCGCAGGCCTGGCTCGACAACAGGAGCAGCACCGCATCCCGGATCTGCGGTTCATGCCGCTCCACCATCGCCCGGTGCTCTTCGCCGTCGATTTGAATCGCCATGGTCAGCTTGAGGTACCGTTTGCCCATAGCGTTCTGGTCCATGAGATTGACGATGAAGGACCTGAGCGGCAGGTTCACTTTGGGCGCCTGCTCGGCTTCGGCTTGGTTTTCCGGGGTGCTGCTGCGGGCGGCATACAGCGAATACCCGAAAAATCCGCCGACGCCGAGGACAACCAGAACCGCGGAAACGACCATCCATTTGCGCCCGGCCCCCTTTTCTTTCGACTTTTCTTCCTGTGGGGCGTTTTCTTCAGCCATGAACGTCACCCGTCCTTTTTGAGTTGTTTCATTTTCGATGGGCTGCTTCGATGAGCCGTCCCGATCCCTGCCGGCCCGGCTCAGGTCGGCATATGCCGGAAAATGATTTCCACCCGCCGGTTCAAGGCCCGTCGAGCGGGCGTGTCGTTGGCGGCCATCGGGCGGGCGGCCCCGTGGCCGCCCACAAAAAATCTGTCCGCCGGCAGGCCGCCGCTTTTTAAAAAGTAGTCGAGCACCGCCAGCCCCCGCTGCACCGACAACTCCCAGTTGGAGGCAAAGGCATCGCTGCTGACGGGAATGCTGTCGGTGTGGCCGAGGATCAGGATATCGTTGGGACTTGCGGCGACGGCGCTGGCAATGCGCTCCAGCACCGGGTAGCTCGCCGGTTTGAGGTCGGCGCTGCCCGAGTCGAACAGGATCTCGTTTTGAAACGAGACCACCAGCCCCCGGTGGTCGTCTACGATCTTTACCAGCGAGCGGATGTCTTCGATGAGCCTTTCGATTTCCCTGCCGGCGTCGGAAGCGGGCAAAAGCATCTCCCCGATCAGATCGTTGTCCACCACCACCACACTGTCGGTGGACCGGTACCGTTCGACGAACCGGGAAAACGCCTCGACGTCGCCGGCTTCCGTCAACTCCAGCACGCCGGTGGCCCCGGTGAAATGGGTGAACAGTTTTTTGAGCTTCTTGGTGTCCATGGAGGACATCGTCAGCAGCAGCACAAAAAAAGTCAGCAGCAGCATGACCAGATCCGAAAAGGTCAGCATCCAGGCATTGGGGTCGGGTTCGAAGGCGTCTGCTTCTCTTTTGTTTTCGGCCATGGTCAGAACACCTCGAACGTAAACTCTTTATACGTGATCACCCCGGAGGGTTTCGGGCTTAAAATCCGCTCCACATAGGCCGGCAGCCGGTGTTTGACCACAATGTCGACCCGCCGGTTCTGCATCCGGGACTCGGGGGATTCTCCGGAGGCGGCCGGACGACGGCTGCCGGCGCCGTAGGAGGTTACCCGCTGTGCCTCGATTTTGCCGGAATCCACTAAATGGGCGTGTACCCGGGCGGCCATCAGCGCCGTGTCGGCAAAATTGGCCCGATCGGCCGTTTCATCTTCCCCGATGCGGTCTGTATGACCGACGATATCCAGCGGGTACCCGCCGGATTTCAGCAGCCCAGCCAGGTGGTCGAGAAGGTCTGCGGCTGCCGGAAGTAGCGTTGCACCGTCCGGGCCGAACAGGTCGCGGGCGCTGATGGAAAGCCGATGCCCGCCCGAGACCGGATGGACCTTGATCTCTCCGAGCACCCGCGAGCGGTCGACCAGGCTCAGCATCCGGCTCAGATCGAAGTCGCGAAGCTGCATGGGGGCAGCCGGCGGCAGGAGGACCTCTCCGGTCTTGATCGGAGAGGTGCCGCTGTCCAGGCCGCCGAAGGCGCCCACCAGCGATCCCAGGGTCAACCGCACCCGCCGCTCGTCTATCACGGCGATGGAATTGAGCAGGATGAAAAAGGTCAGCAGAATCAGAAACAGCGACACGGTCATGACCATGCCGATGTCGGGGCTTTTTTCCCCGCCGATTTTTCGGCGCTTGCCGGCCATGGCCTATCCGCCCTCCCGTTGGTTCGGCGGTATGAACGCCAAAAGCTTCTGCTCCAGCACCCGGGGGTTGTCGCCGCTGGACAGGGAAAGGACCCCCTGGATCGTCAGCTCTTTGGAAAGGCTTTCTTCCTTGCTGCGGGTCCGCAGTTTGCCTGCGATGGGCATGCAGAAGATGTTGGCCATCACCGAGCCGTAGAATGTGGTCAGCAAGGCCACCGCCATGGCCGGACCGATCGTGCTGGGATCTTCCATGCTCTGGAGCATCTGCACCAGGCCGATCAGGGTGCCGATCATCCCCAGGGCCGGGGCGAAGGTGCCCATGGTGGTAAACACCTCGGCGCCCAGCTGATGGCGGCTGCGGGCAAATTCGAGCTCGGTTTCCATGATTTCGCGGATCTCTTTGGGTTCCAGCCCGTCGATGGACAGCTGGAGACCCTTTTTCAAAAAATCGTCCTTGATGCCGCCCATTTCGGATTCCAGCGACAGGATGCCTTCCTTTCGGGACTTGTTGGCGAAGGCCACAAATCGCGCGATCATTTCCCGCGTGCCGACGTTTTTCACCAGTACGGCGTTTTTGACGACCTTGAAAACGCCCAGCACCTCTTTGAGGGGATAGTTGATCATGGTCGTGCCCAGGGTGCCGCCCACCACGATCATCATCGCCGGGATGTTGATAAACAGCTCAAGCCCGCTTCCCATAAAAATCGCAGCGGCCACCAATCCGAAGGCGGATAAAATTCCGACTATGGTCGCAATGTCCATTGGGTCTCCTCGATCCGTCCGACCGCCGTCGTGCGCTGCATCGTCTCTGCCGATATCGGGCGGCGGTCGATTGCTGCTGCCGGTTCAAGGAGCAATGATTGTGCCACCGGATTCAGGAAACAGCATATTTCCGGCGGCAAGTGAAAATACGACGAAAAAACAGGATAATGTAAGAAAAAGGCAGGCAAGGAAGGGCCGGTCGGCCGAGGGTAGGGTGTTGCCGCTGTCAAGGAAAAGGGCGGCCGTCAGGATTTTGACGGCCGCCCTTGAAGCGGCGGTCGGCTACCGCTTCAGATTGATCAGCTCCTGCAGCATCTGGTCGGTGACGGTGATGATTTTGGAGTTGGCCTGGAATCCGCGCTGGGTGGTGATCATTTTGACGAACTCGTTGGCCAGGTCGACGTTGGACTGCTCCAGGGAGTTGGGGGCAATGCCCCCCAATCCGTTGGTGCCGGGTTTGTTGGTGATGGCCGAACCGCTGGCCCGCGTTTCGCGGAACAGGTTGCCGCCGGCCTTGAAAAGCCCCTGGGTGTTCTGGAACTTGGCCAGGGCGACCCGGTACAGGGGAACGAGCTGGCCGTTGGAATAGGTGCCGGTGATAATTCCGTCGGTCCCGACGTTGACACCCTGCAGGTCGCCGGCCCCATACCCGTCCGATGCCTGGAACACGGTGTTGGAAGAACGGGCGAACTGGCTGGTGGACAAGGCGTCGTTGACCCAGGCGGTGCCGTCGTGCTTGGTGCCGAAATCCAGCCCGATATTCATGGGGCTGCCGGCGATAAACTCCGGGGCGACGCTGAAATAGCCGTCGGTCAGATCCGCCGCCTCGGTTTGCTGGCTCCAGTTGGCGGCCTGGTCCAGGGAGACGCCGTCGCCCCCGCCGGCGGTGCCGGTAAACCGATGCAGATCGATGTCGGTGATCACACCCGACCCGCTGTTAAAGGATAACACGCCGCGGCTCAGCATGCCCTTGGCCTGATCGGTGCCGCCGAAAATGCTCCGGTTGTCGGCGGCCGGATTGCAGGTGACCACAAACTCCCATGCCGACGCCGTATCGGCCTTGTCGAAGTAGACGGTGATGTCCTGGGTGCTGCCCAAAGAATCGTAGACCTGAATCGTGGTCTGATACTCATAGGCGTTGTCTCCCAGCGGCGGACTGGCCGTACCGTCCCACGCCCGGGCCAGGGCGTCGTCGGTGCCCGCCGAATTGTTCGTGCCGTCGGCATCGAGGTTGACGATGGCCTGGATCAGCTGGGTTTCCTCCGGAGGAGAGGTAAAGGATTCGAGTCTGATGTCGGTGACCGATCCGATATCCTCGCCCTTCTCGTCCAGCTCCCATCCCTGCAGGATATGGCCTTCGGGATTGACCATGTTGCCGCTTTTGTCGAACCGGAAATTGCCGGCCCGGGTGTAAAACCGGTTGTCGCTGCCGTCTTCTGCCACGACGAAAAATCCATCGCCGCCGATGGCCAGATCGGTGGCGCTTCCCGAGGATTCAAAAGACCCCTGGTCGAAGGCCGCGGAAACGCTTCCCAGGCCGGTGCCGCGGCCGACCTGTGCGGTGCCAGACATGGTTGAAATGCTCTGGCTGAGCAGATCCTGAAAATTGAACGCGCTTCCCTTGAATCCGACCGTGTTGACGTTGGCGATGTTGTCGCCGATGATCTGCATGGCATTGCCCAGTGAACTGAGCCCGCTGATCCCTGAAAACAAAGCGCTCGATAGTGCCATTGTATCCTCCTGTGGTGGTTGTGCCGTCCTGTGGTTGATGCTGCGTTATAGCTGAATATCCGCGATTTCCGACAGGGATGTCGCCCACGTAGAGCAGCGGCCGGCCCCCTTGAAGGTTGACGCGCGTGACCTTTCCCGCCACCCGTGAAAATGCGTCGACGGCATTGCCGGCCGCATCGAGCGCCCGCACTTCGAACTGATACACGCCGGGAGCCGCACGGTTGCCGGAGGAGGTGCGGCCGTCCCACTGAAAGCTGTGGCCGCCGGCCCTGCGGCTGCCCAGGTGCATCTCGCTCACGGCGCGGCCGCCGCTGTCCAGCACCAGCACGGCGCATTCGGCGTCCTGATCGATCGAAAATCCGCCGGTCGCCCCGCCGTCTGCATCCAGCGACAGCTGATTGCCGTCGGCAACGATCCGCTTTCCGATAAAATCGAGGGCCTGGTTGCGGCCCGCCTGGTCCTGGGACGCATTCAGCGCTTCGAGTTTGGTGTTGACGCCGACCAGCTGCTCCAAAGAGCTGTACTGGGCCAGCTGGGCGGTAAATCCGGTGCTGTCCATAGGGTTGAGCGGATCCTGGTGCCGCATCTGGGTGACCAGCAGCTTGAGAAAATCGTCCTGTCCCAGCTGCTTGGCGGCTCCTGCGTAGGGAGATTGGCTGTCGGCCAAAAGGTCTCCGGCATTGCCGAAGCCGTTGAGCAGATCGATGGTCATGTCAGACTCCTTTCAGCGCGGACTACGCGGTAACGTCCAGCAATCGATGTCGGGCCGAAGCGGCAGAACCGGCGGGAGGTTCCTCTGCCGGTGTCGGCCCCCGCCCGGTTTGCCCATGCGCCCGCTGCCGGCGGTTTTCCGAAAAGCCGCCGGACTGCGCCGTCGATTGCCCGAACTGCTGTTGAATATCCACGTCCAGGCGATCCACCTTGATCCCCTGATTGGCCAGCATGTCCCTGAGTTCATGCAGATGGGACTGCAGCAGATCCCGGACGCTTCTGTTTTCCACGACGACCCCCAGCTTCAAGGCCGAATCCTGGATTTCCAACTGAACTTTCACCCCCCCGAGCTCCGGCGGTTTGAGCCTCAGCTCCACCGTACGGTCGCCGGCGGCCACGGCGCGGGACAGCTGGCTGCCGACCTGTTCGATGACATGGCCGGGCACCGCCGAACCGGGCGGAGGCGTCGGCGTCCGTTGCCCGGCAGTGACAGCGCCGCCGGCGGCTGATGCGCTTTTCGAAAAGACGGGCATTGGGGGCTGCAAAGAATCCGACCCTGGCGGGTGCGGCTCGGCATGTTTCAACCCCTCAAGCGTCGCGGAAGCGGCCCGGGGCGCACCGGGATCGGGCAAATCGCCCCGGGGCGCGCTTTTAAAAGCCGCTCCGGATTCGATGCGGGCCGCCGCCGGTGCCGGCCCCGCTCCCGGATCGGCCTTTTGCCAGGATCCGGCCCCCCCTTCATGGCCTGCACCGGCTGCTGCCGCGCTGCGGCTTCCAAGACGGCCGGCGCTGTCCGATTTCGGGCCGGCCCCCGTCCGCATCAGGCGGATCCGGGCAAGAGCGGCGCTGCCGGGATCCGGATCGCTCGCGCCGGCATCGGCCTGGAGGCGGGCCAGGATTTCTTTGACGGCGTCTTGTACCGCCTTAACGGGGACATCGCCGGAAATCGGCAGGGCGGTCATGCGGCTTTGGAGGTTTTCGGGCCGCTCCCCGGCCGATGAAGCAAACGGGTTGGGAGCGGCCGAAGCCTTGCGGCGGTCTGCGGACCGGACCGCGGCCTGAAATTGATCCGCAGCCGGATCCGCCGGGGAGATGTCCAGCCGGCCGCCGGATTTTCCGCCGCGTACTTCGCCGCCGACGGCAGAAGACGACGGCACAAGGGCTTGAACATTGCCGGTGGACAGCCTTCGGTCTTCGGCCAGCTGCAGAACGTCTTTTACGGCCGCCTCGGCCGCTGCCCGCCGGAGGACCGGCGGCAATGCCGAATCGCCGGCGGCCGGGGCCTTGGCCAGTTTGTCCAGGAGCCGCCGGGAGTCGATGCCGCCGCCGCCGATTTTTGCGGCCGCCAGGGCGTGGGAGATGCCCTTGGGCGTAAAATCGAGTCTTCTCAAGGCGGTCTCCAGATACGGAACCGCCGACGAATCGATCATGCCGTCCCGGGCTGCGGACGTCTTTTTGGGATCCAGGGCCGCAGCCTCCCTGAAAAACCCGGACATCGTCAATTTCCCCGCAGCGGCCCGGTCTTGGAGCCGGGCCAGACACTGTCGAATCTGGGACGGTGAAAAACCGCTCAACTCCAGAAAACGGCCCAGCAGCGGCAGATGTTTTTCGGATATCCCCGTCCGGTTCAGGGGTTTTCCCTGTTTGACAAGCGCATCTCGAAGACTTTCCAGATGCCGGTGCAGCGACCGCCGATGCGACCGGAAATCTCTCGAACCGCAGGAAGCGGCAGGATCCGCCGCGGCCCGCCGCCCATCGGCGGCCTGTCGCATCGCCGGCAAAAAGGAGGCAGAAGGCGTTTTGGCCGTTCGGCCCGTCTGGGCGGCGGATATCGTGGAAAGCAGGTTTTCGATGGGCGCTGGCATGATAATGATGCTCCTCGTTGGCGAAATGGCTGCCCTGTCTATTGGCAAGGGGCGTGCCATCTTTGCCTGAAATCGTTTAATTCTAATATATTCAAAGGGTTTGGTGTTTATGCCGGCAACCCGGACGCCATTTTTCCCGCCGGATGCGGCAAAAACGATCCACCCGCAACGGCGCCGGATCGGCAAAATTTGCCGGTCCGGGGCCCCGGCGCCGTCAAAGACGGCCCGTTGGCAAAACAGACGGCGTTCGATTGGGCGGCGATGGGCCAAAAGCGGTGGGGCCATGCGGCCGGGCGGTGGGAAGGAGAAAAAGGACAGGTGCGATCGTCGGCTCGCCGCCGGGATCCGGCGGCTGCAGCGGCGTCATTGCCGAGGGACGGGGCGGGGCTTGCCATCCGGCGGCGGCAGCAGCCGTCATTGCGGCCTGAGAAGGCCTTCGCTGATCGCGGTGGCCTTTTCGACTTTCACGTGGGACAGGATATCGCCCACGGCCTCTCCCTTCATTTTTGAAAACAACTCGACGGCGAAGCGGGTGTCCATGTTTTCGATCAGGCCGGCTGCATTTTGCGGCTTCATGGCCGAATAGACCTTGATCAGATGTTTGAGTTTTGCTTCCTGCAGCAGCTGCTTTTGCTCCTGGCGCGCCCGGATATCGTCGCGAAGCCGGCGAAGGGCTTCGATTTTCTCATCCAGGGTCGCCCGAAGCTTTTCAAGGTCGGCCCGCTGGGCGGCCAGGTCACTTTTTTTCCGCTCCAATTCGGCCTGCTGCTCCCGCAGCAAGGCCAGATCCGGGGGCGGCGGCTGGACGATTTTTTCCCCGTTTGCCGAGGCCGCCGCCCGGGGGGCGCTTTCCGAAGCGACCGCCTCGCCCTTTCCCGCTTCGGGCCAGGCGTGCCATTTGAACAGAAGATGACCGCCCAATGACAGTTTGGCAATCAGCGCCGCTGCCAACAGGATTTGTATGCATCTTTTCATGTCTGTCTCCCGAATCTCATCAGCACCATTTCATCCAGTATCTGCTGCTCTTGTCTGGCGGTCTCCGTCTCATAGCGCTCCTGCCGCCGCTGCCTGAGAATTTCTACGATTTTCCTGTCGATGCGCGCCTGTTTGAGCGCCGCGGCTTTGCGGCCCAGGATCTTTTCTTTGCCTCGAAGGTGGACCCGGGCCTGCTCGATGCTCCGGTCGATGCCGTGAAGGTAGGACAGATAGAGGCGATACCGGGCGGTATCGACGCCGCTGCGGCAGCATTGACGGCATCGCTCGGCGATTTCGGCGCGCCGGGTTAGCAGCGATTCGACCGCCTTTTGCTGGCGCATCCGGTCCGACTCGGCATCGAGCCACTGCTTCCGGGCCGTTTGCTCCCGGAATTTCCGGTAGCGAAGCACATTGTCCAGCCTGAACACGAATGCCACAGCGCCGTCCCGTCCGGCCGCCGGCCGGCCTTGTTGGTTGTTTTGCGCCTTTCCCTATGCTTTTCCCGATTCCAAAACGCCTGTTCAGGCATCGAACAGCTGATGCAGCGAGGCGATGCTCCGGGCCAGATCGACTTGCTCGTCGACGTCCTGCGTGAGAAACCGGTTGATGGGAGAGATCATTTTTCTGGCTTCGTCAATCCGGGAACTGCTCCCCTCTTTATAGGCGCCGATATTGATCAGGTCTTCGGCCTCCCGGTAGGTGGCCATCAAATCGATGAGCCGCGCGGCCGCCTCCCGGTGCTCCGGCGCCGCGATGTCTTTCATCACCCGGCTGATGCTGCCGAGGATATCGATGGCCGGATAGTGTCCCTTGTGGGCGATGGCCCGGGAAAGCACGATATGGCCGTCGACGATGGAACGGACGGCATCGGAAATGGGCTCGTTCATGTCGTCTCCTTCCACAAGAACGGTATAGATGCCCGTAATGCTTCCCTTTTCGCTAATCCTTCCGGCTCGTTCCAGCAGCTTCGGAATCTGTACAAACACGCTGGGCGTATATCCCTTGGCGGACGGCGGTTCGCCGGCGGCCAGTCCGATCTCCCGAAGTCCCATGGCGTAGCGGGTGATCGAGTCCATCATCAAAAGGACATCCTTTCCCCGATCCCTGAAATACTCGGCCATGGCCGTGGCCAAATGCGCGCCTCGGATCTTGACCAGCGCCGGACTGTCGGATGTCGCCGCCACAACCACGGACTTCTTGAGTCCGGACTCGCCCAGATTGCGATGAATAAATTCCCGAACCTCCCGGCCGCGCTCTCCGATCAGGCCGATCACCACCACGTCTGCAGCGGTGTTCTTGGCGATCATGCCCATCAGTACGCTTTTTCCCACCCCGGAGCCGGCCATGATGCCGATCCGCTGGCCCTTGCCGATGGTCAGCAGGGCATTGATGGGCCGCACCCCTACATCGATTGCCTCCTCGATGATCGGCCGGCTCATTGGATTCAGCACCGGCCCCATCATGGGGTACGCCGTTTCGGGTGCGATCGCCCCGCTGCCGTCGATGGGCGCGCCGCTGCCGTCGACCACCCGCCCCAGATAGGCGCTGCCCACCCCCACCGCCGGCCGCCGATCGATGTCTACGATCTTTGCGCCGGGTTGGATGCCGCGCATGTCCTCATAGGGCATCAGAATGATCCGGTTGTTTCGGAAGCCGATTACCTCGGCGGGAATCCGCCGGCCGCCGGCTGCCGAAATACGGCACATGGCGCCCACCGAGAGCCCGGGCCCCCGGGCTTCGGCCAGGATGCCCGCCACCTTGACGATGCGCCCTTCCGTACTCATCGGGGTGCACCGGCCCGCAGCCGCCGCATATTTTCCCCAGTCGATCCGGCAGTCGGGGAAATCCTCGCCGATATCGCCGTCTTTGCCGCTCATCCCTGCTGCATCTCCTGGCGGTATACGGATTCAAGGGCCGCGCGGATCTTTTCCAGCTGGGTCTCCACCGTGGCATCGACGCTGCCGCAGGAGGTCTCCACCCTGCACCCGCCCCGGCTCACCGAGGGATCCTGCGCGATACGGACCTGCCCGACATCTTCAAAGCGCTTGAAAATTTCAGGCTCGATGCCGGCCACATACTGATGGTCGTCGGGATGGATCCGGACGGTGAGCCGGCTTTTGTCCGCCGCAAGACCAACGGCGTCCATGACCGCCTTGCCGACCGCTTCGGTGTCGATGTCGATCTGGGCGCGCACGACTTTCCGGGAAACGGCAAAGACGATATCCAGCAGCTGCTTTTCCCCCTGATGGATCATCGCCTGCCGGATTCGGCCCAGGTCGAGCACCAAGCGTTCAATCTTGCCGACGACCTTTGCCGCCTTCTGCTGCCCGTATTCAAAGCCGTCTTTCTCCCCTTGTTCAAACCCCCTGTTGTAGGCGTCCTGTTCGATGGCATCGGCCTTTTTCCGGGCCTCCTGCACGATGGCTGCCGCCTGTTGTTCTGCCGTCCGCCTTGGGCTTCGGCGGTTGAGCGGCATGAACGCGCCGCCGCCGGGATCCGGGCCCGGGTCGCCGCCGGATTCCGGCGGTGCTTTCTGTTCCGCAGCCGAGGCGCCGGCAAAAGCGGCCATTTCGTATGGACGCCATTTTCCGTCGCCGGCAGCCGCGCCTGCTGCGCCGTCAGACCAGGACATCGTCTTTTCCTTTGCTGGCCAGAACGATCTTGCCTTCGGATTCAAGCCGTTTTGCCGTCTTGATAATCGTCTGCTGGGCTTCTTCCACATCCCTGAGCCGAACCGGCCCCATGACTTCCATATCTTCGCGGAGCATTTCCGATGCCCGGGAGGACAGGTTCGCAAATACCTTCTCCTTCATCTCTTCGGAGGCGGTCTTCAATGCCTTGATCAGCAACTGGTTGTCGATGCTCTGGAGAATCTCCCTGAAGCCTCTGTCGTCGATGCCGAGCAGATCTTCAAAAACGAACATTTTCTGGCGGATCTTCTCGGCCAGATCGCTGTCTTCCTGCTCGATAAAGGAAAGGATGTGCTCTTCGGTGGCGCGATCCACATCGTTGAGAATATTGGCCAGCTTATCGACCCCGTCGAACTTTTTCGTGTTCCCGCCGCCCATTTTGGATATATCGTTTTTGATGGCGTCTTTGAGTTCTTCGATGACATCGGAGGGCACCTGGGACATCTGAACCATTCGAAGGGCCACATCCGACTTGATATCGTCGCCGAGCAGACTCATAATCTCGCCCGCCTTTTCCTGGGGCAGCTGCGACAGGATCAGGGCGATGGTCTGGGGATGCTCGCCTCGGATGACATTGACCAGCGTTTCAGAGGGCATATAGACAAGTTCCTTGAACGGGTCCTCGTTTTCTTTGTCGCCGATGACGCGGAATACTTCCCGCGCCGTTTCCTCGTCCAGGCAGCTGGTGAGCACTTTTTCAAGCACCCCCCTGCCGGATACCAGCAGGTCTTCGCTGCTTTCAAAGTTGTGCACGAACTCGTTCATGACCGTGTTAAGGGTGTCCGCCGGCACATAGCTGATTTCAGACATGCAGGCGCCGATCTTGGTGATGCTGTCTTCATCGAGTTCCTTGAACAGTCTGCCGGCGGCCTCCTCGCCGATGGAAAGGCAAAAAATCGCCGCCTTCTGGGCGCCGTTCAACTCGCCGGCGCTTATTTTTCCGTTCTGCATCGGGCTACTCTTTCAGCCAGCCCTGGATCAGCTGCTGTGTTTTTTCCGGGTTGTTTTCAATCAGGGATCGGATGTGATCCCGCTTCGATGTCTGCCTGGCGGCATCGATCTGCTGCACCGGCGCCGACTCCTGGGCCGCCAGCAGCGGCGGCCCCGTCCTGCCGGCTTCGGCCGGCAGCCTCCGAATGCTTTTGAGAATCGGGCGGACGATGAAGAAAAAGACCAGAACGACCAGCAAAAGGTTGACGATCGGATATTTATACTCGTCGATCGTCTTCCAGACATCGGCCCCCGGCGGCGCCTCGACCATGGGGGAAGCCGTGTCGAGCATGTTCGAAAAGGCAATGGACTGCACCGACACCTGGTCTTCCCGATCTTCATTGTATCCCATGGCGCGTTTGACGATTTCCTCGAAGCTGCGGATTTCCGCCTCGCTTCTGGGAACATATTCTTTCTTCACGGTGCCGTCGTTTTGCGTCCGGTCTTCGTAGCGCCCGTCGATCGCCACGGCAACCGACAGACGCTTGATTCCGCCGGCCGGTTTCACCACCGTCTTGACCAACTTGTTGATTTCGTAGTTGGTGGCCACGTCCTTCTTGGACCGGGACTGGTTGTCCTGATCGCCGGCCGGCATGACCCCGGCACGCTGGTTGAGGACCGTGTCGGCCGCCGCCTCCCGCTCCGATCCGGACTGGAAGGATTCTGAGATATTTCTGCTGCTTCTGACCGCGGTTGTCATCGGATCATATTCCTCTTCACTGACCGTGACCCGATTGAAATCGATTTCCGACGTCACCCGGACAATGGCCTTGCCCCCCCCGACGATCTTCTCCAGCATGGACTGCACATTTTCCCGGATTTCGTTTTCGATTTTCCACTGGTAATCGAGCTGGGAATTGCTCAGGGAAACGCCCGCCTGCCGATCCGATTCTCCTTTGAAAATGACCCGTCCCCGGGTGTCCACCACCGTGACCTGCTGCGGATCGAGCCCCTCGACGGCGTTGGCCACCAGGTGAACGATCGCCGACAGTTTGCCCGGCTGCAGCTGCCGGAAAAGTTCCAGTTGAATCGATGCCGAAGCCGGTTTGCTGTCTTCCACAAACAGGGAGTCCTTGGGAATCACGATAAACACCCGGGACTGTTTGACCTCTTCGAACCGGTTGATGGTGCGGGCAAGCTCTCCCTGGAGGGCGCGCCGGTAGTTGAGCTCCTGGACGAACTGCGATGTTCTGAAGTCCGAGCGGTCGAAGATCTCAAAGCCGACGTTTCCGCTGCTGGGCAGTCCTTCGCCGGCCAGCGCCAGCCGGGTTTCGTGCACGCTCCGGGAGGGCACCATCACCACGGTGCCGTTGGCCTCGACCCGGTACGGCACCTGGAGCTCCTTCAGCCGGGCGACCACCGCCCCGCCGTCTTCCGGAGTCAGGTTCGAAAAAAGCACCTGATAGTCCTTCCGATTGGCCAGCACGAACATCAGGGCCAGACCGGCGACGGCAACCGCCAGGATGAAAACGATGCTGATTTTCTTTGCCGTCGGCAGCGACCGGACAAACTGCAGAAACTGGCCAAGCTGTGTATTCATGAAAATTCGCCCCATGGACGGCGCCGCCGGCGCCCGTCATGAATTAAAACTGCATGTGCATGATCGTCCGGTACGCATCCAGGACCTTGTTGCGCACCGCCAGGGTCAAGCGCATGGAGACGTCTGCTTTCTGCAGGGCGAGCATGGTATCCACGATGGTGGCCCTGCCCTCGAGCAGGTCGGCGACCGATCGCTCGGCGGCAAGGTCCGCCCGGTTGGTGCGGGAGACGGCCGCCTTGACCATATCGGCAAAGCCGCTGTCCTTGCCTGTGTTCGGCGTCCCTGCCGCAGGCCCCTTCGGCGGGGCGATCTTATCGATGGCAAAATCCGCCATGGCTACCGTCCGATCTCCAGCGACTTGATCACCATGTCGCGCGTGGTTTTGATGACGGCCAGATTGGATTCGAACGCCCGCCGGGCCATCAGGATATTGGTGCTTTCGACGATCATGTCGACATTGGGCTTGAGCACATACCCGGCGTTGTCCGCATCCGGGTGGCTGGGGTTGAATTCCCTGCGAAACGGGCTTCGATCCTCGACAATCCCCTCGATCTTCGCCCCCTCCGCCCGCATGCCTTCCAACACCGCCTCAAACGGCTGCTCCACCGGCCGGGCAGCCATGACCACCATTTTCCGCCGGTACGGGCCGCCCCCGGGAGTGCGGGTGGTCTCGATATTGGCCAGGTTGCCGGCGATGATCTGCAGCCGGGCTCGCTGGACCTCCATTCCCGATGCGCTGATGTTGAGCGCTGATACGAAATCCATGCTATTTTCCTCCCTCTCGGATGACCTCGTTTAAGGCGGCGATTCTCCTGAGCATGACTTCCACGCCGCTGCGATAGGTCAGGTTGTTTTCGGCCAGCTTGCCGATTTCCCGGTCCAGGTTGACATGGTTGATCCCGTTCCATTCTCCGGCGTCTTCGTCGATATCCATGGCCGAGGCCGAATTGCGGTCCGCGGCGATGTGCGCCTCGTGGGTGCGGGTCAGCGCCGCCGTGTCGGCGCTGTCCATGGCCCGGCCCAACGCCTTTTGGAAATCGATATCCCGGGGCCGATACCCCGGCGTGTCCACATTGCTGATGTTGGCGGCGATGACCGAATGGCGGTCCCGGGCGATGCGCAGGACCTGTTGAAGGGTCTGAACGGTCCTGCCGAAGGAGAGCTGGTCCGGCATTTTTTTCCCCTTTCTGCAAAAAATTCGGTTTGTCTTCGGAAAAAAGCAAATTGCATGCCGGCGGTGCAAAGGCCGATGGAAAATGCGCCGTTCAGGGGTGCAGCCGTTCCTGCCGCGGCGGCTGGTGCTGCCGGCCTTCCATGCGGACACGGTATTGATGAAGCTTGTTGCGCAGGGTGCGGACACTGATGCCCAGCATCTCTGCGGCATGGGTTCGGTTTCCGTCAGTATGATCCAGCGCTTGGAATATCACCTGTTTTTCCATCTCCTTGAGCGGAAAAACCGGCGGGCCGGGCAGTTGCCGGACGGGATCGGGACGGGGAGCGTCGATAATCGACAGGGTGGCGGCATCGATACGGCTCTCCTTGCACAACAGCACCGCCCGCTCGAGGGTGTTTTCCAGCTCCCGGATATTGCCTTTCCATGGCAGGCCCGACAACACCGCCAGGGCCTCGTCCGTCAAGCCTTTGACGCAGCGCCCGTCAAGGGCGTTGTATCGTCCGATGAAAAAATCGGCCAGCAGGGGGATATCGCCGACCCGCTCCCGCAGGGGCGGCAGATGGACCGGGATCACGTTCAGCCGATAATAAAGATCCTCACGGAATCGGCCTTCGGCGATTTGGCTTTTCAGGTCGCGGTTGGTGGTGGCGATCACCCGCACATCGATGGGGATCGGGGTCCTGGCCCCGAGCCGGTCGATCTCCCTTTCCTGCAGCACCCGCAGCAGTTTGGACTGAAGCGGGTAGTCCATTTCACTGATTTCATCCAAAAGCAGCGTGCCGCCGTCGGCCAATTCGAACCGTCCTTTTTTGGTCGCATAGGCTCCGGTAAACGCGCCTTTTTCATGGCCGAAAAGCTCGCTTTCAAGAAGCGTTTCCGGCAGCGCGGCGCAGTTGACGGCCACAAAGGGGCGGTGCTTCCGTCCGCTTAACCGGTGGATGTATCGCGCAAACAGCTCTTTTCCCGTCCCCGATTCCCCCTGGATCAATACGGCGGCGGTGCTGTCGGCCACATCTCCGGCGATTTTCAGCAGATGCTGCATCCCCGGATCGCAGGTGATGATGGTGTGCTTTTCCGGCACCTGCCGGCGAAGGGGCACAGACCGGCCGCCGGCGATGTGGCCGGCGACCGCTTCGATCATCTCTTTGGTCAGCGGTTTGATCAGAAAGTCCGAGGCCCCGGACTTGATGGCCTCAACGGCATCGTCGACCCTTGCCTGCCCGGAAAACAGCACCACGGGCAGCCCGGCTTGGCACTGCCTGATTTTCCGGACCAGTTCGATGCCGTGCAGCCCGGGCAGTTCGACGTCGCTGAGCACCAGGTCGTACCGGTTGGAGGCCGCTTCCCGCCAGGCCGAAACGCCGTCGTCTACGGCGGTTACCTTCACTCCCGCGCCGAAAAGCAGCCGGCCGACCCGCTTTGCATCCTGCGCATTGCCGTCGGCCAGCAGGACGCGGCGTTCGTTCACCCTGCCTTTTTCGTGCACATCCATGTCAGTCAACCGTTTAAAGTTCGCCGTTGAAGCGCATGTCGGCCAGCATCTCGGCGGCCAGGGGGCTCCAGATCGGATCGGCCGCATCGGCCACCTCTTGAAACTTTTCCAGCGCCCGGCCGGGGTTGTGCAGCCGCCGGTAGCACCGGCCGATTTTGAAGGTCAGCCATGGCCGGGCGGCGGCGTCGGCGTTCTGCTCCAGCGCCCGGATAAAATGCTGCAGGCTTGCATCGTACCGGTCAAGGTCGAAAAACACATCCCCGAGCCGGTCTTCCACCGCTGGATCGGCCGCCGCCTGTGCCGACGCCGATGCCAGCAAGTCCGCAGATCGGCGGGCCCGGTTCATGTCTCCGGCGGCAATCGATGCCTCGGTGCGCGCCAGCAGAACCGCGTGCTTGACCGAAGGCGATGGGTCCGTTGACAGCGCTTTGGCGTACATGGCATCGGCCCTGTCAAAATCCTGCCGGCGCCGGTATATGGTTCCCAGTGCAAGGTATGCCTCCGGGGCCGCCGCTTCTTCCGGGTACCGCTTTATCAGGCGATCGAACAGGTCTTTGGCTTCATCCAGACGGCCCGATGCCAGCTCGGCCCGCCCAACGGCATACAGCAGGTCCGGGGGCTTGTCCGGTTCAGGCATCAACCGGTCGATGCGCCGGTACAAGGCGGCGGCCTGTTCGGGAAAGTTCAGCGCCGCCAGGGAGCGGGCCGCCGGCAGCAGCCCCTCCGGCACGGCAACGCCGGAAAAGAGGGCCGGCTCCCGGTAGTAGAAATCGACGATCTGCGCATGGGCTTCTTTCCGCATCAATTGCTGCAGATAGCCGGGAAGAACCCGATCGCGAACATGGGCGGCTTTTTCTGCAAAATCCGGCGGCAGCGACTCGCCCGACAGCCGGGAGAGGATGGCCAGGCTCTCCCGGGGGCGCCCTTTCTTATGGTGCAGCACCGCCAGCTTCAGCCGGGCCAGCCGAGACAGGGGATCCAGGGCCGCACCTTCATCCGCCCCGACGCCGATATCCGCATACATTTGTGCGGCGCCGCCCGCGCTCTGCCCGAAGATCAGGTGGGGGACCGGGCGGCTGCCGGATTCATCGGACCGAGGGGCCTCTTGGTATTCGCCCAGACGAATCCGGCCGATGGCGGCCCCTTCCGATGACGGGTACCGTTGGATCGTAAGGTTGTATATTTTCGAGGCGTGGTGCGGATGCCCCGCCTCCCGATACGCGTCCCCGATCCGAGCCAGCATCAGATCCTTGTCATCGATGTCCGGGAAACAGTTGTAATACCGGAGGTAATGACCGGCGGCCGCCTCATGATCCCCCAGCTGCCCCTTGGCATGCCCGAGAAACAATGATGCATCGGCAAACCGGTCCATGACGGCCGGATTGGCCGCCGTCAGCCGGTCCAACAGGTCGGCGGCCTTGTCAAAACGCCCCTGCCGGTAATGAATCTTGGCCATTTCCAGCGCCACCTCGCCGGCATCGTGTCGGGGCGCGAGGCGTTCGACCGCGGTCTGCAGATCGGCCAAGGCCTCCTCGGCCAGGTCCCTGGCGGCCAGAATTCGGGCTTTTTGCAGCAATGCATATCCTTCGATCAGCGCATCGCTGCCGGCGCCGATCGCCATCTGGTAGTATCCCGCAGCCTCGGGGGTGCATCCGTTGGCTGCGTACAGATCGGCAATGCCCAGATAGGCCAGGGGAACATACCGGGATGCGGGAAACCGGCGCACGGCCTCCTCGTATCTGCGGATGACGCCGCGCCAGGCGCCGGCGCCGCCCTCCGGCGGCAGGCCGCGAGCTTCGGCCTGGGCCCGCAGAAACAAAGCCCTCTCCGTGAAAAGGCCTTCCGGGAATTCTTCGATCGCTTTTTGGAAGCCGGAGGCTGCTGCCGCCCGGCGACCCCGGAGAAAATCATCCAGGCTCCTGTGGAAAAGCGCGGCCTCCTTACCACCGCCTTCTGCAGCGGCGCTGACCAGCGACGACTGGGACGGCGCATCGGACAGTTGCTCCCGCAGGGATCGGGGCAGCTGCCCGGCCGGCTCCGGCGGTGCCTGCGCCCTTTTCTCCGGCGCCGCCGCAGGCGGCAGAGGTGCAATCGGCTCAGGTGCGGCAAGAGGCGCCCGGTCCTGCCGCCGCTGAAAAATGAAAATGAGCTTCTGGCCGACCGCGATGCTGGAAAAATCCCGGGAAAGGGGCTCTTCAAACAGCACCAACGCCTGAATCCGATCCTTCAGATAGCGGACCTTGACTTCTGAAATGCCGGCTTCTGCGACGGGAAAATCGACTGCCGGCCGCTGCGCCGGCAAATGCAGGATATCGATCTGCACACCGTCAGGAGCTGCGATGCGAGCGGTGCGATAGCGGAAAATGGCGCCGTCGCCGAAGATCGTCACCGCCGCATCCCTGCCCGAGGCGGCCGCCTCCACGCGGTCGATCCGCGTGACGGCCGCTGCCGCCCCGCCGGCGGATCGGTCGACCGCCGCACAGACGATTGGCGGCACCACGGTCAGCAGCAGGGAAAAGACCGCAATCCATCTCGACAGTCTGCAGCGTCCGGGTTCCATGCCGCGATACGCAGCAAGGAATATGCCAATCTCCGGCAGGCCGGATCCATGGCTTTGCGCAGAACCTGGACCGATCCGATCCGATGCACGCCCATGAAACAACAGAAAAACGATGATGGCATGGAAAAACAGGAAGTTGCAGTCATACCCGCGGACGGCGGGAGCGTTGGCGCCCCGGGGCAGGGGGTGGATCGGCAAAAAATGCGGCGGGCGGGAAGAATGCCGGCCCCGCCGTCCCGTTTCCACACGGGATTTGATCAAAAAGAAAAAGTTTGTTTGAAGACTCTGCGCTTGTGCGGACAGGCGGAGGTCGTGCCCCGACAAAAAAGCACCGACTTCGGGCGACGTTTCATATATGCGCCGCCGGCTGCCAATATTTTGACGCCCCTGTTGAAAGGCGGAAAGAACCGGTCACCCCGACGCCGCTTTTTTTAGCTTCTGCTTCTTGATCTTCTCCACCAGGGTGGTGCGGTTTAGATTGAGCATCTTGGCGGCGTCTGACTTGACCCAGTTGCTCTTTTCCAGGGCATGGAGAATCAGCTCTTTTTCGTATTGTTTGACGGCGTCGGTAAAACTGATATCGTGGTCCAGGATGACCTTTCTTTCGGGCTCGGCCGCATCCTTGAAGCCGTCCTGAATGTTTTCGGGAAGGTCTTCAAAGACCACCAGCTTGTTTTCGCACAGGATTGCCAGGCGCTTGACGAGGTTTTCCAGCTCCCGGACGTTCCCCGGCCAGTCGTAGCGCATCAATGCGTCCATGGCCTCCGGGGCGATGCCCTCGATGGTCTGCCGGTGGCCTTTTTGAAATTTTTTCCGGAAATGCTCGACGAGCAGCGGGATATCCTCTTTTCGCTGCTTGAGAGGGGGCACCTTGATGGGAATGACATTGAGGCGGTAATACAAGTCCTCCCGAAAGGTCCCCTTGTTGATCGCACTGGCCAGGTTCTTGTTGGTTGCGGCGATGATCCGCACGTCGACATGAATCGTCTTGGTGCCGCCGACCCGCTCGAATTTCTGCTCCTGCAGCACCCGCAAAAGCTTGACCTGAAGCGAAGGGCTCATCTCCCCGATCTCGTCTAAGAAGATCGTGCCGCCGGAGGCCATCTCGAAGCGTCCGACGCGGCTTTTGTGGGCTCCGGTGAACGCGCCCTTTTCATGCCCGAAAATCTCGCTTTCCAGCAGGTCTTCGGGTATGGCGCCGCAATTGATCACCACCAGCGGGTTTTCGCCGCGGCTGCTGTTGTAGTGGATCGCCCGGGCGATGAGCTCTTTGCCGGTGCCGCTGGCACCGGTGATCAGCACCGTGCCGTCGGTGTCGGCCACTTTTTCGATGAGTTTGTATACCCGCTCGATGGCGCTGCTGGCGCCGATGATATTCGAAAACTGGTACGTCTTTTTCAGTTCTTTTTTGAGGCGCGTGTTTTCCACCTCGAGATTCTTGAATTGCAGCGATTTTTCTACCAGCAGGAGAAGTTCGCTCGATTTGACGGGCTTGGTGATATAGTCGAAGGCCCCTTTTTTCATGGCCTCAACGGAGCTTTCGATCGTGCCGTAGCCGGTGAGGACGATACAGAGCGTTTCCGGGAAATGGGACGACAGATATTCGAGCACACCCATTCCGTCTACTTCGGGCATGGTCAGATCGGTCAGAACCAGGTCGAAGGAGGCCTTCTCCAGGAGTTCGATTCCTTCCCGGCCGTCGGCTGCAGTCTCGACATCGTATCCCTGGTTTCCGAGCACGGAGGCAAGCAGCCTCAGAATGTCGCCGTCGTCGTCGATGACCAGAATACGGGCCATTTCCGCGCGTTTCCCTCCTGTTTGGATTTTGTAGCGATCGACTGTATACTAAAAAGAGGCGGTCAATGCAACTGCACGCCGCTGCGGCCGTCCCGGCAAAGCGGGCGGCCGGGTCCGAACGCCTGCGGAGGCAAATTGCCGCCGGCCGGCGGTCCATCCGTAAACAGCGCTTCAGCTGCTTGGGGGCTTCGGCTTACAGCAAATCCCCCCGGTGGTATTTCATCAAGGCCACCTGCGCGGTGATGCGGGCTTCTTCGATAATGCCGGCCAGTTCGGGGGCGGCGTCCTGCGCCGGGCCGGTCTCAAAGCGGGCCGCAGCATCTTCGACGCGCTGAACAGCCGGATAAAGCGCCTTGAGCGGTGTTCTGCCGTCGGCAAGCTGCCGGCGATAGTCGTCCAGCGCGTCCAGAAGCCGTTCGCCCCTTTCGAGCCACCCGGCCTCCGGGTTGACGCGGCCGGGTTCCCGAGCCGGCGCCGCTTTGCCGGCGGCCTCGTTAAGGATGTCGTCAAAGGCCGCGCCCTTTGCGCCGTTGCTGCTCCGAACCCGAAGGATCTGCTGCAAGTGTTGGATCTGATCGATTTTCATGATGTCCTCCCCGCAGGAAAATTCTCCGTTTTTTCGCGTCCGGCACCGCCGGGGGCCGCCGCGGACCGATCGAAACGCAGGCCGGCTGCGGCGTCAGGCGCCGAACACCTTTTCCAGTTTTCCGCCGATGGTCTCGGCCGTGAACGGTTTGACCACATAGCTGCTGACGCCGGCCTTGACCGCCTCGAGAATATTCTCTTTCTGGGCCTCGGCGGTCACCATCACAAAGGGGGTGCCTTTGAGCGTTTCGTCCCCGCGCACTGCGGCCAGCAGCTCCAGGCCGGACATCTCCGGCATGTTCCAGTCGCAGAGCACCAGGCCGTATTCGTTTTTTTTCAGCTCCTTTAGTGCGTTCTTGCCGTTGTCGGCCTCCGAGATATTGGCAAAGCCGAGTTCCTTGAGAATATTTTTCAAAATCCTTCTCATGGTGCTAAAATCGTCCACCACCAGTACGTTCATATTCAAATCCATGCCGCCCATGTTCGCCTCCTCAAGTCTGTGATGATCCGCCGGGGCCCTGCGAAATCCCGCAGGCCGTCTGTTTACAAATCCGCCAGGAGCGAATCGATTTCCGCCTGGTCCATCCCCTGGCCGTTGCGCTGGGGACCTGCCAGCAGTTGAACCTTTTCGTCCACCGCTTTTTGCAGGTCCGCCTGCGAGATCTCCGGATGTTTTTCTTTTGCCGTCAACTTGATGCCGAAGCTGATCACCATCCGCGTGATGCGCTCTTCCATGTCGCCGACCAGGGCGATGATTTTTTTGATCCGCTGTCCGGTCAGATCCTGAAAGCTCATCTGGACAAAGGAATCGGATATCAGCAGCTGCATGTTCCGTTGGCCGCTTTCCAGGCGGTCGAAAATGGGAGCGAGCATCGCCAGCGACCGGTCATCCAGGCGCTTGCGGCCGTTGCCCCCTTCGATTCCCGCCTTGGGCACCCGGCCCTGTTTCAGCGACTCGATCGTGCCGGCGGTTTCATCGACATCGGCCTGCATCTGCTCCAAGTTGTCCATAATCTTGTTGGCGGCCATCTCGGTGGTTTCGATGATCCCTTCGAGCTGGTCCGATGCCTGGGGAATGTACTTGGTGGCGATCTCGGTCAGGTCCGGGTGCAGTTTGCTTTTCAATTCCGTGCGAAAATCCGACAGCAGAAAAGCCAGTTCCTTGACCTCGCCTTTCATCTCGTAGACCAGGGACTTGAAAAACGGGTCCTCGTCGTCCAGGCTGATCGATTCGATAAACGACCGGCGAAAAAACGCCACCAGCTCGTCGACCTCTTCGCCGGACAGCTTGCGCTGGAAGATTTCCTGGATTTTGTCTTTGATCTCTTCGTTCATGACCGCCTCCTTTTTCAATCCGATACGACCGCGGCAGCAACAAGGCATGCTCAGCGCTCTGCCACCATGCCCAGCGCGGTTTGGGCAATCTGGTACAGCGGGACCGTTTTTTCGGCTGCACCCAGCTTGATGGCCTCTTTTGGCATGCCGAACACCACGCAGCTTCTTTCATCCTGCGCCACGGTTCTGCCCCCGGCCTCGTGCATTTTCAACAGGCCGGCGGCGCCGTCGGCGCCCATTCCGGTCAAAATCGCCCCCACGGCATTGCTCCCGGCATGCAAGGCCACGGAATGAAACAACACATCCACCGCCGGGCGCTGATGATGCACCATCGGACCCTTCTTGACCTGGACA
>CAYPFH010000003.1:0-6423 GCA_964409825.1 uncultured Desulfobacterales bacterium
CGGTAGCGCTTCGGATCGTCCGCGGTGGTGTGCACCGACATCCGATAGGTGACCGCCTCGATCAGCGTCGGTCCCTGTCCGCTTCGCGCCCGATCCACGGCCTCCCTGGACGCCGCCACCATGGCCAGGATATCGTTTCCGTCCACCTGGATGCCGGGCATGCCGTAGGCCACCGCCTTTTGGGCGATGCTTTTGGAGCGGGTCTGCTTCGATCGCGGAATCGATATGGCCCATTGATTGTTCTGGCAGACGAAGACCACCGGCGCCCGAAACACGGCGGCAAAGTTCATGGCCTCGTGGAAATCGCCTTCGGAGGTTGCCCCGTCCCCGAAGAAGGTCATGACCACGGTCTTCTTTTCCCGGTACTTCATGCCCCACCCGATGCCGACGGCATGGAGCATCTGGGAGCCCACCGGCACCGACACGGGAAAATTGTTTCCTGCCCCGGCCTCTTTCGCGCCTTCGGAAAAGCCGTTTGCGGCAAGAAGAAGGCTTTCCATGGACCTGCCACGCCAGAGTTCGGCGGCGGTCTCCCGGAAAGACGGCACCATCCAGTCAGAGTCCTTCAACACGGCCACCGGGCCGAGCTGCGAGGCTTCCTGGCCGGAGATGGGCGGAAAGGTCCCGATCCGGCCCTGCCGCTGGAGATTGAGCAGCCGCTCGTCGAAGCGCCTTCCCAGCAGCATGAACCGGTAGAGTTTGATGAGCAGATCGTCGTCGATGTCCGGCGCCAACGCCTCATCCAGGCGGCCGTCCGCAGAAAGAATGGAAAGGGTCTCCACCCTGTCGGGGATCTCGAATATTTCTCGCGGCATGGCGACCTCCTTGTCCCTGAATACCCTATGGCATGGAATGCAGCCTTGTTTTTAGTAGTAGTAAATATTGGTCCGAAAGTCAGACCCGTCAAGGACAATGCTTGTCGCGGCCGACTTGGGTGTTCCTTCACGCCCGGGCTTATGTGAGACTTCATGTTCCCTGTCCGTCATGCCGGACCCCGGATCGAGTCCGGGGCAGGCTTTGATGCGGGGCTTCGCTGCGGCCGGGATGACGAGGTTGGAAAGTTTCACCATTGATCAAACGGACCATTTTTTTTTCCGAGAAAACCTGATAAGCGGTGGAAAACCGATATGATAGCAAATTTTGTCGGGGTTCTTGGTCCTGCAAACCGCCAAAGGAGAAGAGATGCTCAACCATGTGGTCATGATGAAGTTCAAACCGGGCACCACCGAGGAACAAATCACCTCGCTGGAAAAGATGCTCGACGATCTGCCCAACCGGATTGTCGAGATTCACACCTACGAGTTCGGCCGGGACGTGATTCGCGACGAACGTTCGTTTGATTTTGCGCTGGTTTCGCTGTTCGCCAATCCCGAGGCCCTGCAGCGGTATAAAACCCACCCAGCGCATCTGGAGGCCGTCGAAATACTCGAAAAGTTGTGCGAGCAGATGATCACGGTCGACTTTTATGGGACCGACGCCAGCTCCCTGAAGAACTACACCCCTGAACCCGGATTCGAGCAGTTATTCAAATGAGGAAAAAGGTCATATCCTTTTACGGGACCGGCCGTACCGGAGGCGGCAGTCGATGAAGGTTTCCAACCGCATGCCTCCGCCGGTGGTTTCCCTCAAAGGGGTCACGGCAAGGATTCGCGATCGTCGAATCCTGCCCGGCACGTCCTGGACGATTCGGGCCGGCCGGAAATAGTGGTCTTGGACGAACCGTTTGAAGGGCTCGACGCCGACGCCAGACACGTGCTGAAGGAATCGATCTGGGAGATCAAGCGCCGGATATCGCTGATTTCCCCGGAGCTTCAGCTTCGGTACAGAAAACCGGTATCGGCAATGGCTGCCGTGCTTTCAGGATTCGACGACTCGGTCGGCTTATACCGGCGGGCCTCGGAACAGGAGCGCGCCGAGGCCCGCCGGTGGCTTGCGTTCGTCGGGCTCGACCACAGGGCCGAAGACCGGTTCGACCGTCTCTCCTACGGCGAGCGCCGGCGGGTTCTTGCAAAACATTGGAACATGGACGATAAAAAGCCATGCATCTTCTCAAGGAATGGTACCAAAAATATTTCACCGATCCTCAGGCGATCATCCTTTCCCTGCTGCTCGTCGTCGGCACCGCCGTCATCATCATTTTCGGCGATATCCTCACGCCGGTGCTGGCCAGCCTGGTCATCGCCTACATGCTCGAAGGCCTGGTCCGTTTTCTGCAGCGGCTCCGCTTTCCCCGGATGGTGGCGGTGCTGGCGGTTTTTCTCAGTTTCGTGGCCTTTCTGGCGGTGGTGTTCTTTGTGCTGCTGCCCAGCCTTTCGATTCAGGTGGCCGAAGCGGTCACGGAGCTTCCGGCCATGATCGCCAAGGTTCAAAATCAGTTGATGCGGCTGCCGGAGCGGTATCCGGAAATCATCACACAAGCACAGCTCCTGGACATGCTCAGGGTGTTTCAAGCCGGACTGGTCAAAATCGGGGAAAACCTTCTTTCCTACTCCATGGCGTCCGTGCGCGGGCTGGTCACTTTTCTCGTCTACCTGATCCTGATGCCCCTGATGGTGTATTTTTTCCTGAAAGACAAAGAGAAGATCCTCGCCTGGTTCAGCAACTATCTGCCGGACAACCGCCACCTCAGCATTCTGGTATGGCACGAGGTGGACCAGCAGATCGGCAATTATATACGGGGAAAGTTCTGGGAGATCCTGATTATCTGGTCGGTCAGCTGGGTCACTTTCTATTTCCTGGGGCTGAAGTTTGCCATGCTCATGGGACTGCTCGTGGGTCTTTCGGTCATCGTGCCCTACATCGGGGTCACTGTGACCACCATCCCCGTCGCCCTGATGGGCTTTTACCAGTGGGGGCCAGGCCAGGAGGTGATCTATCTGCTGGTCGCCTACGGGATCATCCAGCTTCTGGACGGAAACCTTCTCGCCCCCTTGCTGCTTTCGGAGGTGGTCAACATCCATCCGGTGGGGATCATCACAGCAGTCCTGTTTTTCGGCGGCATCTGGGGTTTCTGGGGAGTGTTTTTCGCCATTCCCCTGGCCACCCTGGTGCTTGCCGTGCTCAAGGCGTGGCCGAGGAAAGAGAAAGTCGTGGCGGTCAAGAAAGAGGAGCTGAATCAACCATCCTGACAGCGGGTGCGTGCATTCCGGCAGAAAGATCGGCTCAGGATGGAAAACGGCTTGACGGCATTGACCGGATTCGTCCTGCCCGGAGGCCACCGGGCCGAGGCCTGGGCTCACGTGGCCAGAACCGTGAGCAGAAGGGCCGAACGCCGGGTGGTGCCCCTGGCAGAGCGGGAAAACCATGCCGAACCGCTTTCCGCCGTTTTGGTCTATCTGAATCGACTGTCCGATTATCTCTGAAATACAGCGCATGCCGGCGCCACCCGGACGCCGCCATTGCAAAAATTTTTCCTTCGTGATTGAATAAGACCTGTTTGGGGCCGTTGAGGCCTCGTTTTCCCCCTGCAAAAGCATTTGGGTTTGGGTATGCTGTAGACTTGGTCGATCCGGTGAATATGCCCAAGTCCCTATGGATGCAAAAAGAAAAGGCGGTTATGCACCGGGAAAACTACATCAATTCTCTTCGCGGAGAACTCCTGGCCACCGTGGCCGAGCGCCTGACGCCGATCGCCCTGCGTTACGGATACAGCGACGTGGCCTTGGAGACGAACATCAAATGGCGGCCGCTCGTGCTGGTCCTGGGCAACTATTCTGCCGGAAAATCAGCGCTCATCAACGAGTTTCTGGGCGCCGATATCCAGGCCACGGGTCAGGCCCCCACCGACGATTCGTTTACCGTCATCACCCACGACGGCTCTCTGCCGTCGGATGCGCCGGTGCGCACCACCGAGGAACGGGACGGAAAATACCTTCTCAACGACCCGGAATACCCCTTCGAGATGCTCAAAAAACACGGCCAGCGGTTTGCATCTCATTTCCGGCTCAAGAAGGTCAACGCGCCGTTTCTCCGGACCCTGGCGGTCATCGACACCCCCGGCATGCTGGACAGCATCACCGAAAGAGACCGGGGCTACAACTACCAGGAAGTGGTCGGCGACCTGGCTCAGCTTGCCGACCTGATCCTGGTACTGTTCGATCCGCACAAGGCCGGCACCATTCGAGAGGCACACATCAGTCTGCGCGACACGCTGCCGACCCGGACCTTTGAAGACCGGGTGCTTTACGTGCTCAACCGCATCGACGAATGCGCGTCGCTCATCGATTTGATCCGGGTATACGGAACGTTGTGCTGGAATTTGTCCCAGATCACGGGCCGGAAGGACATACCGCCGATCCACCTGACCTATTCTCCCAGGGCCGCCGCCGAATCCCGCGACTCTTTTCGAAATGAGGCCGCCTACCTTCCCTTCCTTGAAAACCAGCGGGAGTATTTGAAGCAGTCGATTCTGAAGGCGCCGCGCCACCGCCTCGACCATTTGGCCACCTTCGTTGAAACCCACAGCGAACGGATCGCCCATTTTTTAGAGGCGCTGACCGGGTACCGGAAACAGTTTCGCCGGTTCTGGCTGCGGTCCGGCTTCCTCGGAGTCCTGGTCAGCTTCCTGGCAGGAGGGGTAATCGACGCCGGGCTGCTTTACGCCGGACTGCTGCCCGGGCTTTCGCCGGTACTCCATGTTGCAGTGGCAGGCGGTCTTTCCGCAGCGGTGATGGCCCTCTGGCTCGCCGCTATGCTCAAATGGTTCCGGATGCGTTTCCACCGGCGACAGCTCAAAAAAATCGACGCCCTGACGCCTCTTGACACTCAGACCCGGCGGGATACCTGGCAGGGGGTGCGGGATGTCGTCTATGCCTATCTGGAAAAAACAGGGGGACGATTTTCGGGCAAACTCGTCGGAAGGGATCATGCGGAAGTTCGAGAGGTCTATGAAAAAGGCACCCGCGAAATCCGGGAGGCCCTCAGCGAACTGGCCTCAACGGCCGACAGTGAACGGGGACCGGCCGCGATTCGACAACCGCAGGTACGACAGGTCAAATAAAGCGCTTGGAAAGGCGAAAGAGGTTAAGTACATTCGGGCGCAATGATGGTGACGATTCTTCACCGCCGAGACGCTGAGGATGTGCAAAGAAAATGTAAAAGGTTTTTCTCTGCGTCCTCTGTGTCTCTGCGGTAAGCGTTTTGGGGTCTGAGATGCATCACCGAAATTATGCAACACTGAGTATTACTGTGGTCCCCCTATCAGATCAAGAAGGAACGTTGAAATGAACGGCATCACCCAGGTCGTCTTTTTAATCACGCTTTGGCTGGTCATGGGAATCGGCTTTCTGTCAAAAGCGACGGAGCTTCGCCGCCAGAAAAAAAGCTGGAGCGAGGCCCTGACATCCATAGAAGCACTTCTTTTTTACATCAGCGTGCTGGCGCCGTTTGCCCTGGTGATCCACCGGCATGTCCCCCTGTAAAGCCGCTGCCGGGATATCTTCCGGCAAGCTGCCTGAAATCTTCCTCGGTGAAAATGTCGGAAAACCGGCGGCCGCGGCTCCGGGCTTTATAAAAATCGAGGCAGTCCTTCAGGATCGAAAGGACCTCATCTTCTGAATACCGGCCCGGCAGCGCCAAGGCCAACCGAGGATGGCGCCCCAGTTTTCCTCCCAACAGCACCCGGTACCCCTCATGGGCCCGCGCCAGCGTGCCTGTCGGGCAGGCCTCGATGCACTGGCCGCAGCCCAGGCAAAACCCCATATCGATTTTAAGCGAATCGTCGGAGAGCAGGACCGCATCCTCCCGGCACGCCTCTTTGCAGGCACCGCACAGGGCGCAAGGCTCATCGCTGGCCACCGGATCGACTGCGGCGATGACGGCAACGTCCCGGATCTGGGGCATGGAACAGGCATTGGGACAGTCGGCCAGCGCCAGGCGAAACTCGTGGTGGAATTTCAGGTCCTCTCCTACGTGCCTGCGCAGGAAGCCCAAAAGATCCTCCTGCTGAAATGCCGCCTCGATTTTCTCCAAAAGCCTGCCGCTTTCCAGGATCCGATTGGGGCAGCCGCCAGCCCCGAAACAGGCCTCCACCCGGTAGCCTTGAATCTCTTTGTCCATGCGTTTCAGGAATCGTGCCTGGGCCGCCTTGACATCGGCAAGAATGACCTGGCTTCCTCCCCGGGAGCGGGCCTGTTCCTCCACCTTTGCCCGGACTTTTTTGCGCACGAAAAAGGGAATGTTCTTGACGGCGTTTTCCGCCTCCTGGGTCCATATCATGATCGCTTTCCTTCTATTGCCGGCTGCAAAGGCCGACCACTTACTAAGGAGTAACTTACACGCCCGACACGATCCGGGAGCCTCGGCGATGATGCTCCCTGTTGCGTAAATTACCCATTAGTAATGACCGCTGAAAGCCATGTCAAACCGCATCGGCAGCCGATCCTGCCATATGCGCCGCTACGACGCAGCTAGATTGCAGCTAAA
>CAYPFH010000003.1:6523-42916 GCA_964409825.1 uncultured Desulfobacterales bacterium
AAAAAAACGGTCTGCATTGCACCGGGATTGAAAACGGGAAACGGTCGTTCATTCTTGACGAAAAAAAGCTAAGGTGGCAACAAGTGGCCGATGAAAGCAGAACAAAATCCGCTGATACGGAAAGCCAGGATGCCGAGATCGATCCCCCTTCAACCAAAGTGAAATTCGAGATCTATGGAGAGGAGATGATCGAAAAAAAAGTCAAATCAAGCGGCAACAGCGGCCGGGTCTACCTTCCCCCCAACTGGGTGGGTCACAATGTGAAAATTATCCGCATTGACTGATAGTTTCCCGGAAAGAGGATGGCTTGGTGGAAAACGTCATTATCAGAGAATTAAAGACAGCCGACGCCGATGACATTACCACGGTCTTCGAGGCGATCACCCAGGCACCGGTTTCTTCGGATTTCAAGAAGCTGATTGAGCAGCATGCCCAACGGAAAGAAGACGCCTGCCTGGTGGCCGAATTCGAGGGAAAGGTGGTCGGTTTCCTGGTGAGCTATATCCTGACCATGGGATTCGGAATCGACAAGAGCGCCTGGATCGCAACCCTCGGGGTGGCTCCCCAGTATATGGGCCAGGGCATCGGCGCCGAAATGGCCAAAGAAATTTTCAGCTACTACCGGAGAGAGGGAATCACCACGGTCTACACCTCCGTGCGATGGGACTCTCCAGACCTGCTTTCCTTTTTCAAAACCCTGGGTTTTGACCGGAGCAACTTCATCAATTTAAGAAAGCCCTTGGACTAGCGTCCAAGGGCTTTCTTAAATTGTATAATTTTCCTTTCAATCGGAGGCTTCTTCTCTTTTCCTTTTGGATTTTGCCCTGCCCAATCGCCCCGTCAACAGTCTGACGAATCCTCTGTGTCATCCCACCGGCGGATGGGGTACTGTTTCCCTTTGCACCGGATAACATACCGGCCTTCCGCCTCTTCCATGCGATCGGCCAGTGCGAACATGGCCTCCTCGGTGAATTTGACGATCTGGTCTTCGTAACTCAGATAGAGATGGTCGTTTTTGAGGAACAAATGCTCCGGGTCGAGTTTTAATTTCTTTCCGGTGTTGAGAACCAGAATCACACCGTTTTCGTTGATTGCCCGAAACACGAAAAGCGCGGTGTCTTCATAGGGGAAATAAACTTTCTCGATAAAATCCCGGTGCTCCTGCTCGAGGTAATAACCGTTCTGATCCCTTTTGATCATCGAATGAAAATAGTCGATGATCTTCTGATTTTCGAATTTCCGGTCGTCGTTGTACCACACGCCGTTTTTATCGAGCCGGAAAACGGCCTCTTCTTTGGGGATCGTGGCTGCGGGTTTGGATTCGTTTCCCACGCACTTCCGCCATTTTTTATTGAAATCATTACGGTCCCAACCCCATCAGGATCCGCAAACGCCGTCCCCGCCTGTGAAAAAACTCGCCGGTTAAGACCGCGACCATTCGTCCGGATATTCAGACATTATTTGAAAACCGTAGGCCGCACTTCCCTGAAGAAAGAGATTTTTCAGATCAACTGCAAGGCGGGTTGTCATGGCAGCGGCTCTATTTCCGCCCCCGGCTATTTTTTGTGTAACACTTTTGGCATTTCCGGCCATTTTCGACCCTTTGTGATCTGGATCATCTGCACCACCGACAACGCTAAATTTTCAAGCGCATGAACCAGCCACTGGTTCTCGTAAAATCCGTTGCGCACATCTTCCATGGATTGCATACTGTGGCCAGTGTGATAGATGAAGCACTGCGGCGGCAAAATAAATCCGTAAAGATTCAGAATCAGCATGATTTCCTTTGCAACGTTTTCCTGACCGAGTTCACTGCCCGCCACGACGATGCCGCCGACTTTCCCCCGGAGCGGATTGGTACACGTCAAAGCACCGTCAGCCATCTGCTCAAGGAGTTCATAGCATTCGTTCAGCGATTTGGTCGCTTTTTCACGGCAAACTGGCGGCGCCTTGAAGCTGATCCAACGCTCGAAAAACTGCTTGAGGGTGCCGGCCATGCTGAACATGTACGTGGGGGACGCAAAAATAATACCATCTGATTGGATCATCTTCCGGGCCACCTCATTAAAATCGTCGTCGTAGCAGTCACACAGAAAATGGCAGCGGGTTTCCATGTCCGAAAAACACGCCCGGCAGGGGTGAATGTTCAATTGACTCAAATGAATCACCTCAGTGACGCAATCGCTGCAAAATTCCCCAATGGCATCCAACAGATCCTGCAGCATTATGGCGCAATGAGAGTCGTATAGGGCATGACTCCCTTTGATCCTCGGTGAGCTATTGATACCCAGAATTCGAATCATCGATGCTGTCTTTGTTTCGGTTCGAAACCGGTAGACATTATCTTGGCAGGAATCCTTTGCCGACCGCATCTTCGATCAAAGCGGTGACATGCTCGTGTATTTCGGGAGCCGATGATTCCATCGGCGCAGTGATCGATAAAAGATGATGACGGGTGATGCCGTTTTCCTGCCATGTCCGCCCCTCCGTGACATAGCCGTGCAACAGCGGTTGAAGGCGATCGATAATGTGTGCAAATACCGCTTCTTTTGATTCCCGGTTCTCGAATTCCTCCCATAGAGATTTAAGGAACCGTTCCTGATCGGGCGGCAGCAGATGAAACAGCCGATCGGCGGCCTTCGCCTCCTTCTCCGTTTGTTTCTGCCGTTGTGCGGTATCACAAAAGTGAATATCTCCGGCATCAATCTCTACAAGATCATGGATCAGAAGCATTTGGAGCAACCGTAGAAGATCCACTTTTTTCGGCAAAAAGTGCTCCACAAGTACCATCGCCATGATCGTCAGCTGCCACGCGTGTTCAGCCGCGGTTTCCTTCCTTGAGGCATCGGTTAAAAGGGTATGCCGGACAATCTGTTTTAGTTTATCAACTTCAAGGATGAATCGAATTTGCTGTGACAACCGTGTCATCTTGGATAGGCCGATGAGGCAACCATCTCCTCGACAATGTTATACAGTTCTTCAGTCGATACCGGTTTCTTGACGATCCGATCTACACCTGAAATCTCCAGCGTCGCGGCTTCCAATTTCGTGTCCAGTCCGGTCAACAGGACAAAGGGTGTTTTGGGCGCACCTGCGAACCGACAAAAATCCAGATGCGCCTTGCCGACTTCCAGACCGTTCATATCCTCCATGCCAAAATCGCATATGATAACATCGAATCGCCCGTTGCGAATGGCCCGCAAACCCCTTTCGGCCGAATCGGCGGTCTGCAATTCAACGTTCGAATCCTCGAACCAAAGCTTCATCATCTTGAGAATATTCTCTTCGTCATCGATCATCAGAAATCGAAGGCGATGATCTGTCTTGGACTCCATCGAAGAGGAGCGCTGCGCCTTCGGCCAATTCACTGAAAGTGCCAGCGGCAAATCCACGGTAAAGGTTGTGCCTCCACCCAAAGTACTCGCAACGTGAATTTCCCCCCCGTGTTTCTTAACTAGACCATAGCTGGAAGACAGACCCAAACCGCTGCTCTGAGGCCCTTTGGTGGTAAAAAAGGGCTGGAAAATGCGCTGGATGTTTTCTTCATCGACCCCTTTTCCTGTGTCCACGAAGCGGATGCGCACACGGCCATTGCAAATTTCAGAACTGATCGAAAGGGTTCCTCCTTGTGGCATGGCTTCCAGTGCATTTTTGATCAGGTTGACCGCAACCTCGTAAAGTTCGGACGGATTGCCTTCTACCAGGCATCCAGGGCTGCGGTAATAATTTATGCGATACTTTCTCGGTTCAAGCAGATTTTTCCACAACGGCCGCGTCAGCTTCACGGCCTCCTCGATGAGATCTCCGATTGAAAACACGCGGATTTTATCGGTGCCTTTGTCCTCCAACAGGGTGAAATCCTTGATCCGGTTGACGATGTCAGCCCCTTTATGCGACACGTCAAGAATATCGGTGATGGCATCTTTACTTTTCCTGATTTCACCGAATTCCAGTTTTCTCAATGCCGCTTCTCCGGCCCCCACGATGACCTGCAGTATATTGTTGAAGTTGTGAGCAACGCCGCTAGCCATCTCGCCGACAGCTGAAAGCCGTTCACTATGAATCAAGGTTTCCTCGATCTGCTTCCGGACACTCATATCGCGTGCGATACTCAATATCGCCGGCTTACGCTGGTAATCGATTATTTTTGAATGAAATTCAAAGGGAATGGTTTCATCGCGCCGGGTCAGCACGTCCAGCTCAAACTGAACGCTTTCTCCGGATCGGATTCTTTCCCCGATTTCTTTCAACGTGGGGATATGAAGAGGGGATAAGATATCCTTGAACGACATACCGAGTAACTGTCGGCGGGTGTAGCCGAATTGGCTGCAGGCCATGTCGTTGACTTCAAGAATGGCACCCTGGGAGTGGCTGATGATCATCGGATCGATGACATTGTCAAAAAGCTCTTTGTACCTGTACAGTTCCTCAACAGTTTTGCGTTCGGTGATGTCGCGCACCAGTGCCAGAAAGCATTTGCGGCCCTGGATTTCCACGACGGTCCCATTGATTTCCGCATCCACGAAAGCACCCGATTTTTTGCAAAAACGCCTTTCCTGGACACGAACAAAGCCTTGTTCTACCGCCAGGCGAATATTATCCCGCACTCCCTTGGAATCGGGATCGAGAAAATCTTCTATACGCATGGCCAACACTTCCGACCTTGTGTAGCCCAGCCACCGGCTCATGTAAGGGTTACAGTCCAGAATCTGGTGGGTTTCGGCATCGGCAATATAGATGGCTTCGGGGGCGTTTTCGGTAATGGCTCGGAAATTGGCTTCGGAGGTGCGCACCTTTTTCAGTGCCTGATTGAATTCAAAGGTGGCTTCTTTTAGAAGGTTGGTAAGGATGTAAGACCTGCGCTCCTCACGGGACAAGAGATTTTCAAGTTCTTTGATCTGCAGTTGAAGGCGATCGGCCTTGTCCATGATTAAAACCCGATCAACGAGACGGTCACCGTTTCATTGTGAAGATGACTGGCACCGTTTTTCTTCAAACGCGAGTATTCACCATAGGTGTAAAACCCGGCAACCGGCAGGTCGAGGCCAAATTTCTGCCGTATTAACGCGACTTCCTCAGGCGTGCGGCTGCCCAAAACGATTTTCCGGGCCATGCAGGAATAACAGAAAATCATGGCGACCGCGGCATCGCCCAAATCGGATAGAGCCAATCGGGCAGCCTCTTCGGCTGCATGAAGGACAGAGGCAATGTCTCCGCAGGTCAGGCTCACATTTGCGCCTTCCGGTATCTCTCCGGCAAAACTGATGGAACCCTCTTTTCGGTTCACGGCCATGGTGGCACGCAGCAGGAAATAATCGCTTTCTCCGCCAGATCCGATGATCCCCAACGGATATTCTACCCCGATGGCAGGCAGTTCAGGGGCATGTTTTCCCAAAAACCGCTCATATACACTCAGGGCCGGCTCGCCGCTGAGCTCAAACAGCTTGTTTCCGGAAGCTTTTGTAACCGTTTTCGGCAATCCGATCGGTGCCCACCCGCTCCGAACGCCGGTACCGAGATGGAAATCGCCCGAAAACCCCACGGCAACGGCAGCATCGGTGAGCATTCTCCGACCGACGAATTGCCATGTCTGTATGAATCGGCCGTCATCGCCGGACGTGCCCCCCGAGATCGGAACTTCTTCGCCGACAACCGATGAAATGCCCTTTAACAAGGCACAACCGTTGCCGGTAATGCCGTCTGAAAACAATTGAATGTATCGGGTCGACTTCGGCAGGCCCTTGGCCAATCTTCGACCGGCGCCTGAACTGTCTTGGGAAAGGTTTTCGGCAAATGACAGATGAAACTCGATGCGATCGGTAACAATTCCGGCCAAGACCGCCGTTCCGCTGCTGAATCCATCCTCGGAGATCTCGCCGTCTGCCGTGCAGCCAATGAGATTGTCGGTATCCAAGGCATCGGTGATGCCGTCGAGCAGGTGTTGCAAACCATTCTGAGCTGAACAAAACAGCCAGCAGATATCTGGCTTTCGGCCCAATTTGCCGATCAACGACGCCCCCAGGCGTTGCCCCCTGTTCTCGGAAAAAGGCGCCTTTAATTGAACGGTCGTTGCCTTGAACATGATTAGAACTTTTCCCGATAAGGCAGCAGTTTCGAAAAGGATTCAATCCGCAGCCAGCCGAAGCATAAGGAAACCGTCCGATACCGATGCAATCTTTTGGAGCAATTCCTTTGACCCGATCGGCTGGCCATTTACCCTTAGCCCTTTACATTCCCTCCGGAAGACATCCGGCGGATCCGAAAAAAACCACTGCGCCGTGGGGGAATCGACGATCACCCCACGTATCAAAAAATATGATCCGATTTCCAAAGCCAAAAGATTGAACAATTTGATGGACACCACGCCTGGACGTGCTTTGACAGCGTCTGCCGCCTGCTGATGGGTGATCGTGCCCCGAAAAGAGGATAGGTAGCCGCCCATGCGAAAGGTAGCACCCACCAGCCCCGGCATGGCCGCTGAAAGTGCCAGCACGGCACCATTTTCAACGATGGCCGTCGAAAAATCGTCTACCGGTTTGCCGTCCAGAAATGCAGTTCGAATGCGTTCTTCCACATAATTCTGAGGTATATCGAACTGCTTGCAGAGCAGATCCATGATGCTGACACCGGTATGAACATGGACTTTGAAACCTGCCTGCAAGATGGACGATAACGCAGCGGCACCGGCATTCATGGTGTCAAACAAGAATTCTGCAGTCAAGTCGGCTTGAATCATGAGGGTGTTCCTATTCCGGGCAAACCAGGATTTGTTGAACAGTTTCCGTCTTACCCCCCGCCGATCGGCGGAAAAATGCCAACGCGATCGCCGCCGTTAAGTGGCGTGTCTAAGTCCTTTTTCACCCCATTGATGAAAATGAGTCTGGCCTCATATTTTGGGATATTCAGCCGATCGAGAACAACGGATACAGGTGTACCGGCTTCAACCGGATAACTGCATGCGGCATCGTCCGGCAGGTATTTTTTCAGAGAAGCAAAAAGTTTTATTTCAATCATACCCGGCATCGGATTTTTTGGCAAATATTCCTGTATATCGGCAGACCAAATCAGGGAAAAATGGGGAGGTCTTTACCGCACCTCCCCATTATTACAGCGCTTGTCAGAATAACGTTTCGATTGCAGCGGTCATTTGGATGCTGACGGGGTGTCAATCACATCCAAAATTGCTGGGTCCAGGCGCTCTAAATGTTTTTCCTTGTTTAAAAATTATAGACCTGATCCAATTCCTCGTCCGATACCCCGAAGGTGGCATTGTGGGGGGCCAGCTTCTCTTTGATGAAGAAATCCGGCAGCCGGTCGTCTTTGCTGGTAAATCCGGCGCGTTTGTTGAAGTCGCGCTCGGTTTTGAGCACCGTCTTGCCCAGTTCCGTTACATCATCTGCCGTCAGGCTGGCGCCGGTGAATGCATTGATGACATCGATCAGGGATTGAAAGGTATCGGCCTGATCCAGAATGGCGAAGGCGATAAACAGGCACATGCCGGTGCAATCCACGGCTGCCGTTGCGATCTGCAGGTTGCGGGAAAGATCGATCTGTCCCTCCGGTTTCAGAGGATCCACATCTCCTCCGACTTTGAGTATATTGGTTGCCACTGCATAACCGGCCGTATGGTCCGCACCCATTGTGCTGGTCGCATAGGTCACCCCGATACCCTGGACGGCACGCGGATCATAAGCAGGAAGGGCCTGCCCTTTGACGACCGGCACGCGCTCGACACCAAGCACCTGACCGGTGACTTTGGCGCCGCTGCCCAGTATCTTGCCCAGCGGCGTCCCTTTGCCGACTTCCTTCACCAAGTGAATCGCTGCTTCTGCATCACCGAATTTTGCCAATCCGGCTTCCATGGCCACGCCGATGGCCGCCCCCATTTCAATGGTATCCAGGCCGAAGTCATCATCCAGCCGATCCATCATGGCGACGGCATCCAGGTCATCGATGGCACAGTTGCTGCCGTGGGCCCAGACGGTTTCGTATTCAGGCTGTTTGGTCAAAAAATTACCGTTTTTGTCGTAGAATGTCCCTGAACAGCGGATCACACAGCCGCGATGGCAGCCATGTGTTGCGGATCCTTTACCGCCCCTGGTGTTTTCCGTTTCCGCCAGGGTTTCTCCGCTGATCTTTGCAACCCCCTCAAATCGGCCTTCCGTAAAATTCCGGGTCGGCAGCGCACCGGCTTCGTTGATGATATTCTGGAGAACATTGGTGCCGTAAGCCGGCAGCCCCTCACCGGTCACCGGGTGTTTCTTCAAGCCGGCAACGAACGCTTTGTTTGCTTCTTTGAATTTTTCCGGATTTGCCGGTGATCGCGCCGGAAGTCCCTCGTCATCCACAACGATCATCTTGACCCCTTTGGAGCCCATCACGGCTCCCACACCACCGCGCCCGGCATGGCGGCAGGGCCTCTGTTCCATGTCCGTAAAGGCAATGGAGGCACCGGACAACTTTTGCTCTCCGGCCTGTCCGATCGAAAGGCAATGGACCTTTGGGCCGAACTCGGATTTCATCCGATCGACCAAATCGTAATTGCCGAGCATCTTCAATGTATTGTCCGGCTTGATGTCGACACCGTCTTTATTGATGTAGATTTTGTAAAGGGTGTCATCCGCGGGCTTGCCTTCCAGGACGATGGCTGCGTATCCGAGACGGCCAATCACCTGCGACGGCTGACCGCCTGAATTGGCCTCCTTGATGCCGCCGGTCAACGGGCTTTTGCACCCAACGGAAATCCGTCCGGACATGGCCGCCTGGGACCCGCTCAGCAGGCCGGGTGCAATGACCAATTTGTTTTCCGCCGACAGCGCATGGCAGGTCGGAGGCACTTCCTTTGCCACGATGGTCGACGTCATGCCACGGCCCCCCAAACCGGCATAGTCGCCCAAGGGTTCGACGCGGCTCTGGGGTCCATCCGCGGCCCCCATATCGATGCGTAGAATTTTGTCCATGATTTCCCTCCTTTTGAGTTAAAATTGCCAATGAAATGGTGAGGCCCCGAACAAATTCAGACTGATTCCAACGCCGCCGACCGAGCGGCGATCAGAACATCGTTTAGCGGTACGTTCTGTTCCATGGCAGCCCGCTTGCAGTCGTCATACTCCGGCATGACGTTGACCGGCCGCATTCCGACCGCCGCCACTTTGAACCGGATTTTTCCATACGGGGTGTCCACCGATTTTATCTCCCGATGCGCTTTCATCCGGCTGTCGACCCGCCACCGAATTCCGATACTCGTGGTTTCATCGATCAGAAACCCGGCGACTTGGCTGACCATTTCCGGTTTGCACAAAACGCTGAGGAGCGTCCCCGGGCGGTTTTTTTTCATCTGAATCGATACCAGAAAGACGTCCATGGCCCCCATTTGCAAAAGCTTGGTCATCAGATAGTCGTAGATTTGAGGGTTCATGTCATCAATGCCGGTTTCCACCACGGCCACCTGCTCGCAATCGAGACCTGCCACAGGCTCATCGCTCCGGCCCACGGTCATCCGAAGCAGGTTGGCAACGGATGTATCTGCGGTGCCGGCTCCGTATCCCACCGCGTCGGGGACCATCGCCGGCATATCGCCGAAACCTTCGGCCAGCGTCGTCAAAATGGCAGCTCCGGTAGGCGTCAGCAATTCTCCCTGAACCCCGCTGGAATAAACGGGAAAGCCCCGTATCAATTCCGCAGTGGCCGGCGCCGGAACCGGCAGGGTGCCGTGGGCGCATTCCACGGTTCCGCTGCCCACGTTCATGGCACTGCAGTAAAATTCTTCAATGCCGATCGCTGCCAACCCCGCAACCGCCCCCACCACATCGATGATGGCATCCATCGCACCGACCTCATGGAAATGAATGCTCTCGACGTCGGCCCGGTGGACCTTGGCTTCGGCCTCCGCCAGTCGCATGAAGACGGCAAGGGCTTTCTTCTTGATTCCATCATCGAGTTCGCTCGCCTCGATAATGGTCTGGATATCGAACAAGTGGCGATGGTGATGGTGGTGGTGGTCCTCTTCGACCGTCACGATGGCCCGACTGCCGGCGATTCCCTTTTTGGTTACCTTTTCCACCCCGAGATCGTAATGGCCTAAGTGAAGTTTGGCCAGTTCGGCTTTCAGCTTTTCCAGCGGCAGTCCCGCATCCATCAGGGATCCCAGGATCATGTCTCCGCTGGCACCCGAAAAACAATCGAAATAGGCGATTTTCATTGATGAGCACCCTTCGTCATCGTTGGTCAGCGTTTTGGTGAATCGATGCAACCTTGGCCCCGGAAATGCCGCGTCCGGCATCGCCCCTACCGGCAGTTTCATGCGATCGCGATTCTGCACCGCCGACGGCCAGCTTGTTGATGAGGCTGGCCTGATAACCGGCCCCGAAGCCATTGTCGATATTGACCACGGATACACCGGAGGCACAGCTGTTCAGCATGCTGAGCAGTGCGGCAAGACCGCCAAAGCTGGCTCCGTATCCGATACTGGTGGGCACTGCGATCACCGGGCAGGAAACCAGTCCCCCCACAACGCTGGCAAGGGCACCTTCCATGCCGGCCGCCACCACCACCACATTGGCCTGGTACAAATCATCGCAGGTGTCCAGCAGACGGTGAATCCCGGCAACCCCGCAGTCGTAGATCCGTTTGACGTGGTTGCCGAGCACCTCTGCGGTGATGGCCGCCTCTTCAATGACCGGGATGTCCGAGGTCCCGGCGCACACCATGGCGATATTGCCGATCTGTTCGACCGGACGCGGTTTGATCACCACCATCCGGGCGATCTCGTGGTATTCGCTGTCCGTGACGACGTCGCAAATACTCTCGAACATCTCCCGACTGGCCCGGCTTGCCAGAATATTGCAGTGATGCTCGGCGAGCTTCACCGAAATCCCCCGGAGGTGTTCGAGACTCTTGCCCTCACAGTAAATGACTTCCGAAACCCCGGCACGCAAGTGCCGGTGAAAGTCCACCTTTGCATAACCCAAATCTTCATACGGAAGCTTCTTCAAACGCTGTAGGGCCATGTCCAGATCGACTTCACCGCTCCGGACCTGTTCCAGAAGACGCTTCAGGTGCTGGCTGTCCATAGGGTTGACCTTTCTCTGATATGGATAGGCTCCGGTTAAGGCTGCCCACCGTATAGCCCTCCAAGTCTACAGCAACAAACTGAAATCCATGATCGTAAAAAAAATTCGCTACACGTTTGCGCGTCATTTCTTCCGCCAATTTGGGTATTTCACTCGCATCGACTTCCAGACGGACAACGTCCCCGTGATGTCGAACACGGACCTGACCTGACAACCCCAAATCTCGCAGAAAGGCTTCTCCGGTGTCGATCTGTTTCAGTCGTGCGGCCGTTATCGTGGTGCCATAAGGGATACGGGAGGCCAAACAAGCCGAAGCGGGTTTGTTCCAGGTTGGAAGCGCCAATTTTTGAGACAATAGACGAATTTCATCTTTCGCCAGCCCGACCTCGCTCAGCGGACTGCGGATATGCAATTCTTCATTGGCCCGCATGCCGGGGCGATAATCTTTATGGTCATCCGCATTGGTCCCGTCCACAACTGTCCCCCAACCTTTTTCACGGGCGATCTTGAAGATTTCGGCAAAGCGATTTTTTTTGCATATGTAGCATCGATCCGGCGAGTTGACCGTAAACTCCGCGTTATCCAATTCCATGGTGTTTATCTGGAAGTGCTTGGCACCCATGGAGCGGCTCAGGCGATTCGCTTCGGATTGCTCCCGGGTGCCGGTGATTTCCGATACGGCCGTGACTGCGACCACACCATCTGCTAGGACATCCCTGGCGATTTTCAGCAGCAAGGTGCTGTCAACCCCCCCGGAAAAAGCCACCGCGATCGGGCCGGTTTCCAACAGGGTGCTTTTCAGGCGACCGTATTTGGCGTTGAGGTCATTCAAAGGGTTCACTTCCAACACCACGGAATTCGATACGCATGGTCGTCAAAGCCCGCTGTTTTTCGGAATGATTCCCGCTTGCTTTTTCCATAACCCCCTGTGCTCAAAGCAGTGATCTGTGCTCGCGTGCCATGTGTTTTGGTAACGGTTGCCCCTGAAAGATGTGTCTGTAAACGAGACCCGATACGGCCGGAAGCTGCCTTGCTTTACACAGCCCCAAAAGACCCCGGTCTGGTAGAACAGCTGTTCCAAGAAGAAAAAAACAAGGAATATGGGAAAATTCAATTCAGGTTTCTTGTTTAAATATTCAACCACCGGAGCCAGCAAAATCAGCGCCAGCAGCGCCGGCGCCAGCGGCCAAGCAACCAAGCACAGGACCATCGCCGGGATGAGATAATACCGGCTGATATGATAGCCGATATGATAGGCCAGGGCCACATGACGTTTTGCGGCGGCTACCAACCACTCACCGCCGGAAGGCGTCATCCCGAATTTTCGCTCAAACCACCGCTTTTCCACCCACAGTTCCAAAAGGAAAAGCAACAAAGCCGACCCAAAAATCGCCGGTAACCCAAGCGTCAACCCCGCTGCACAGATCAGGAGAAAAAAAACGCCGGTCCCGCGCCAGGAGAAAACCTTTTTCGCTTGCCGATACTTTTGATAAAGCGTCGCTTCGGAGGTCCCATAGTCAAATCGGCGTCGAAACGTTTCGAGCAGACGATTTCGATGTTTATGCCTGACGCGGCCCCGCGGGGTGTACATCAAGCGATATCCGGCGGCCATCAGCTTCCAACACAGATCGACATCTTCGCCCAACCGCATCCCTTCATCCATGCCATTGACATGCTCAAAAGCGGTCTTTCTGACCACCATATTGCAGGCGGGAACATAAAAAATCGAATTCCGTCCCTGGCCCGTCAAGCGTTTTTGCCCCATGTTCAGTGCCGAATGGACCTTTTCATATCGATCCAGTGCGGATGCTGTGAAAAAACCATCGACAAATCCACCGACAAGTGCCAGGCGCGGATCGTGGGAAAAAGGGATCAGTTCACGCAGCCACTGCGGGTCGGCGATGCAGTCACTGTCGATGAACGCAATCAGTTCTCCCTTCGAGGCCCGCACCCCGGCATTTCTTGCGGCCGACGGCCCCAGATTGCGGGGCTGGATCATCAACCGGACATCATAGCCTCTGACCACGGCCGGCGTCCGATCCCTGGATGCATCATCCACCACAATGATTTCCCGATGTGATTCTGGATAGTCAAGGGACAGCAGAGATTCTATGCAGTCACCGATCTCACCGCCACGGTTATACACCGGCACGATAATACTGACGTACGGTTCAAACACTTCATCCGGCGGTGCCCAGCGTAGAATCCCCGCAATGCACAGCGCGTCCAAAAACGCGAGCAAGCGCTGGGTTGATTCCCAATTGTCATGGTCGGGAATGGAAAATCCCGTCCGACACTTTTCAAGGATCTCCATGGCCGTTTGGTTCAATCGTATCGCCCGCAGGGGAGAGGATTGCCATAACACACCATCCTTTTCACCCTGAACCAAACGGATGCCGTCTTTCAGAAAAAAATGCCCTGAAGGAGCCATGCCGGTCATCCACCAACCTCCGCTGGAATTTTTCCAATCGGGATACAATTGGCCAGACAGCCGGGATCGGGAACCCCGAGTTTTCTCTGGGTGTGATAGGCAATGGCCGGACACCCTCCGTGACAAAGATCGAAGCGACTGCAGCTTTCGCAGGATTTGATCTCCAGGTTTCGGAATGAACGGAAAACAGGAGAATTTTGCCAAATATCGGAAAAATCGTCTGCAGGCAGGCGACCGGCCAAAAACTCTTTTTCCTGCAGAAACGCACAGGGATACACCTTTCCTTCCGGTGATATGCAACAGGTCAGTTTACATGCACCGCACATGTTCAGGCCCAAGGATTGCCGATCTTGGCTTGAAACGGAAAAAAAAGAATCGCCCGTGGAGACATCCAAATGGCGATTCAGCCAATCCGAGAATGTCGCCATCTGTTTTTTATCCACATTCAATCGTTTCCAGGTGGCCTTGCCCCTTCCCGAAGGGCGGAATCGGGAAACCCTGAATTTGGCGCCGAAATCCGCAGCCAAAACGGCCATGCGGTCCAATTCCGGAAAGCTCAGACGTGTCAGAACCGTGTTGACGCTGACTTCGATGTTTCGCTTCTGCAGACAGGCCAGCGCGTTGACGGCATGCTGAAAACTGCCATTTCCCCGGATTGCGTCGTTGGATGCGGGGGTGGCGCCGTCCAGACTCACCTGGAAGTAAACCAGCGGGTTATCCAGACGCCGGGCGATGCGGTCATCGATCAGCGTTCCGTTGGTGCTGATACAGGTAACGATTCCCCTGGCGTGCGCGTAATCCATCACCTCGATAAAATCCGGCCGCATGAACGGCTCCCCACCGCCGATGTTCAGCTGAAAAACGTTCATTGCGGAAAGGGTGTCGATGACCTGCCGGCATTCGTCGGTCGTCAGCTCGCCGGTATGCTTCTTTCCGGCGTTTGACAGGCAATGAATGCATGAAAGATTGCACGCGTAGGTTACCTCCCAAGTGACGTTCACCGGAGCGCAGAGCCCCATTTCAACATACTGATTGCCCATCGACCAGACCTTTCTGTTCCAACATTTCGAGCACTGATCCAAGCCAATCCTCGATCCAAGACCGGGGCCAAGGGTTGGCGGCTTCAATGCTGTCTGCAAGTTCGCCGGCTTTCCGGCGCCCGGCAAAAAATTCCGAATCGATCAAGTCGTCGGTAGGTACGAAGTAAAGACGCGGACCGCGGTAATTGTAGAAAAGCAGACCGAATTTTTCCTTACGAACCTGAACGCCTTCTCTAAGAGAGTATATTGTTTCTGATCGCATGATAAATCCCGCAAAGGTCCGGTCTGCAATGCCGGAAAGCGGCATCGAAGACCGCCATGGGAGCCGTGTATGAGAATAAAATCGTGAAAAGATTTTATATGACGCGACGATGTCGTTCTGGTGCGAAAGGCGAAAATTTCAATAAATGCCGCAGATGCCGTCGACGGCAAGCTCTTCGACGTTGCACACCTCCAGTATGCTTGGGGTTTCTTTCGGTGTTTCCGCCTCTTTTACCTCCACCTCTTTTTCCGTTTTGTTTTCTTCTTGTTTCATTCCATTTCCTCCTTTTTGGGAATCGAGTTTTTTGGAGATCAGGGGGCCGCAGCCGTCCAACCGCCGTCCACGGTGATCATGTTTCCGGTGATACACCGGGAATCTTCAGAAACCAGCCAGAGAACGGCGCGACCGATGTCCTCCGGCTCCACCGCGGGGTCCTTGATCAGGAGACCGGATGTAAACTGTTCTTTGGCATCATCACCTTCCATGCCGAAGTATGCGGCAATGCCCTTCATCATGTCGGTCCAGACAGTCCCCGGGCAAACCACGTTGCAACGGATATTGTGGTCCGCAACTTCCATGGCCATGGATTTGTTCAAGCCGATGATGCCGTGCTTGGCGGCGCAGTAATGTCCTCCCATGCCGAAGCCGCGCTGACCGCCGACCGATGAGATGCTCACCACATTGCCGCTGTGCTGTTCGATCATGTGGGGCAGCACAAAATGGCTGCACAGATAGGTCCCCTTGAGATGGGTGTCCAGCACCTCGTCCCAGGTTTCCTCGTCCATCTCTGCGATGGCGACCATGGACGAATTGCCCGCATTGTTGACGAGAATGTCGATTTTTCCGAACTGCTCGATGACCTGATCGACCATGGCCTCGACCTGCGCGGATTTTCGGACATCGCATTTGATGCCCGCCGCTTTTCGGCCCACGGCCTCGATGCTTTTAACGGCCGCTGCCATGGTGTCCTCGGTGGCCATATCGTAGGGAATCGTGCTCATGTTTTCGCAAATGTCGGCGATAACGATATCGGCCCCTTCTTCGGCCATCAATTTGGCGGCGGCCAAACCGTTGCCCCGTGCCCCGCCGGTGACGATCGCCACCTTCCCTTCAAGTTTCATGGTTGGTCTCCTTTCTCTCACTTTCCCCGGGTCACGAGCGGGGAAACTTTTCCATCAATTCCCTGAGGCATTTGATATCTTCCGATGCCACACTGGCTCCGTATTCGGCCACCTGGAAATCGAGCTCCTGCTGCAGAGACGACAGGAGCATCAGTGCGTCCAAATAATGGAATAGACCCACATCCCTTTTCAGATCTTCCTCATTGGCCTCGATGAGGCTGTCCACCGCCAAGGCTCTCAATTTTCGGCCATAGTCTTCCAGATCGATCTTATTGCGCAGAAAATCGTCCATGAGATCGATGGCCTCGTTGATGATCCGAACTGTGGGTTCGTGAATGGGATGGGTCATTGGGCTTCTCCCGTTTCCATCAAATGGCTTATTCTTTATGAAGCGCCAACTCATCTTCCCCTTGGCGGCTGATCACAAACCGAACCAGCGGCGTGCTGCCCTTGCGGTTCACCTTTTGGCGCCGCAGCAGGCCCATACGCAGGAGCGCCAGGATGCGGTTCTTCACCCCTTGCGACGAAATGTGCAGTACCTTTGCGAGTGTGTGGCAGTGAAACTCACCGGGTTTGCGGTGATGTCACGTACCGGTGCAGTCGGTCCCGCCCTTGTCACGGATCATGGCAAGAATGGCGATGAAATCTTCACCGAGCTTGTCCGGCGGCTGGGCGGCCATCATGTCATCCGCACCACGAAGGTTTTGATCTTGTGAATGAATGCGTCCAGATCCCCATCCATCTTATCGAGGATTTCGGCCGCCGCGGCCTCGTCACCGGCCGCGATTTTTTCTTGCAGCAGCAGTGCCTCTTGTTTGAGGTCCCACGCCATCTCCCCGGCTTTGACGGTTTTCAGATAGGCCATTTTTACGACTTTTTCGAGGTCAGCGCCCTTTTCGCCAAGGACGGCGTCGATCTTTCCGGAAAGATCGCCGGACAGGCCCGCTGAGCCATCCTGTATCTCTTTGAATATGACAATCATCTCCCGTGACAAGGCGGGACCTTTGCCGACAACATTCGGCCTTTTCTGCTTTTCAGCCATTCATCTTCTCCTTTTTCATCAGTGGTGATCTCTGTCCTCTTCCCAGGGATGGTCCTTCGGGACCACCTTTTCCTTTTTCGGGAGGCGCTCCATGAGCCTATCGGCAATCCCCAGCATGGCCCGCGCCGTGAGGGAATCAGGATACTTGAATACGATGGGCACGCCCGTGTCGGCAGATTCAGAATACTGTCCGTCCAGCGGAATGCCGCCTAAAAACGGTATGTCAAATGTCCTTGCCAGTTTTTCGCCTTTGTCCTTGCCGAAAAAATGCTCCACGCGTCCGCAATCCGGGCAATGATAGGCATTCATGTTTTCGATCAGTCCGAGGACCGGCGCCTTGAGCTCCTTGGCAGCATTGATCGCTTTGCTGCAGACGATGGTGGAGATTTCCTGGGGTGTGGTCACCACCACCATGCCGTCCAGGTCGGGGACCGATTTCATGATGGTAATCGGTTCGTCACCGGTGCCCGGCGGAAGGTCCACAAAAAGAAAATCCATTTCATGCCATTTGATGGAACTCAGAAACTGGCGAAGCACCCGTGCCTTGTACTGGCCGCGCCACATGACGGGCGTGGAATCCGTGGGCCAAATGAGGGCGACGGACATGACCTTCAAACCGTGCTCGGTCTCCACCGGGTCGATACCGTGGGAGCCGTGAAGGATGTCCCGCATTTCCGTCTTGATGCCCACCATTTTGGGCACACTTGGGCCGTGGACATCCGCATCGAATATTCCCACGATCATGCCCATTTTGCGCATCGCCGCGGCGAGGTTCACCACAACGCTGGTTTTGCCCACTCCGCCCTTGCCGCTGATAATGGCGATTTTGTAGTTGATGTGGGCCATTGCGCCGCGGATCGGGGCGTGACGATGCCTGTATTCGTGGTGCATCCCGGAATCTTCACCTTTCAAGTGCCACCTCCCTGGCTGAATCTATGAATCGGCGGGAAAATCGTTACGGACCGGCCAGAAATTCGAACATTTTACTGCCCAGGTGCATTTTTTCCGCATATTCGAGCATCTCCACCGGTGTTTGACCGGTGATCGCCTTGATTTTATCTTGACCTTTTTCCAGGACCTCCAGATTCTGAGCGACGGATCCGGGCACTCCCGGGGACCTTACGATCATCTGGTAGGTCGCCCAATCCGCCGCCACGGGGTCTTCGGAGGCGACAATTCCCAAATCGGGGATGAACGGGAGATCTGAAAAAGGATAATCGTCGGATTGCGGTGTAACGGATGTCAGGTAATTGATAAAAAAAGCTTGACCGCGCAGCTGTTGCTTCACCGTGTGAGCGGCATCGACCACACATTTCTGAAACTCGGCAATGCCCTCGGGCGCTATGCCAACCGCTCCTTTGGGGCAGGTAATGTAGCAACCGAGGCACCGATTGCACATCCTCCAGTCGAAAACCACCTGGCCGGGTTGACCGGATATCGCTCCGGTAGGACAAAAAGGCATGCATACGCCGCAATGGTCGCAGACGTTGTCGTCGACCGTCATGTTCAGGCGGCCATGGATTTTCAGCATGCCGGACCGGGTCAAAAAACCGAGGCCCAGGTTTTTTACAGCGCCTGCCATTCCGAGAAGAGGATGCGCCGTAACATGGGACACGACGATGAGGTTGCCGGTGTCGGTCAGCAGGCTGCCGATTTCCACACCGGCCATGTATTCGCCGTCACCCGGCCAGAAATTCCCCTCTTCGCTGGTGTATCCGGCGGACTGTATCAATTGGTTTTCAAATGTTTCGCCGTTGCTGTACCCCAGCAGCAGCGCACTGTCCATCCAGCTGTACCCATCGTATTTCGACCCCTTGAAAAGACCGCAGCCGTCGGTGACCAGCGGCTTGGCGCCCATGGCCCGGGTCTTGGTGAACAGGGTACCGGCAATGATCGGCGGCAAATGGTGGCTGTAGCCCAGTTCACTCAGATTGATCTTGATGGCCAGACTCACCTCCGGCTCGATCAACCGAGCCAGCTCTTTCAGACGCAGCAGGGCATCTATTTTGGAGATGCTGTTTTTCAGGATATTTTCGGTGCGCCCCTTGATCCAATAGACGTTTGCCATGAGATGCCTTCTTTGCGACAAATTCAGGGGCGGGTGCTAGACCCGCCCCTGAGGGTTCGAAAGGTGGTCGACAGGTTAAAGGGTCGGATCAAACTCCTTCCAGTCCTCCAACCATTCTTTCAGTTCCTGGCGGCCGAATTCAAATTCATGGGCCAGATGATGGTTCTTGAAGACCTGGCGCATGGGAGAGACCGTCATGGGGGTTTTCCGGATCTGCCATTTGGCGATATTTTCGGGATTCAACTCGGGTTCGTATTCGACCAGTTCGTAGTTCATGGTGCCCAGCCCGCACTTTTCCCCTGCCTTCAATTGAATCCGCGGGGTAAAGGCGTTGATGGCCTTGAACTTGTCCTCACCCGGCTTCAGGCCCAGCTCTTCGGCCCGGGAGTTGGGGCCGATGGGCGCCTTGTCGATCATGTCGGCAACGGCGGTATCGATGGCCACCGCATCCTTGGAGGCGAAAACGCCCACGTCCGGCGCCACATAGTTTCCGTTCCATGGAAAGCAGTCGCATTCGGGCGCAACGTCAAAGGCGTAGGCCATGTATCCGATCTTTCCCTCCTTGAAGGTCTTCACGCACCCCTTGGCCGCATCGGCCATGGCGATCTGGGCCAGCGGAAAATAGTCGTCTCGGAAACCGATCCCCTCCATGCCGGTGAACATGCAGGTTACCTGGCAGGAGTAGCAAAGCGCGCATTTTTCATAGTCCAGAACAACGCCGTCCGGCTCCACCTTGATGGCCTCTTCCGGGCAGCTGTCCTCGCACATCTTGTGGTAGGGACATTCTGTGCCCTGACATGCCACGCGATCGACTTTGGGGTAACCGATGGCATCTTCCGGGTCCCCCCAGAAGGCCAGATGGGTCTGGTATTTGCCGCGCTTGGACTGGGCGCCGATGCCGAAATTTTTGATGCATGCGCCCATCGCGGTGATGGGGTGTCCCTTGGCGTGGGCCAGGTTGATGCAGGCATCCGCCTCGTACATCCCCCTGCCGATATAGGTTTCCTTGATGATGTTGCCTTCCGGCAATTCCACCCTCAGGTCGTCCTCGCCGTAAAAACCATCGGAGATAATAAACGGCGCCTGGAGGCTCGCCCAGTTCAACCCGTGGCGGTTGGCGCCTTCAAGCTCCAACTGACCGGTACAGCGGTTGTTGAACAGATGGTAGGTCAACGTGGTGGTGTCGGTCACAAAGGGCCTGCCTCCACAGGCCTTGACCTCCTCCACGATGGCCGCAACAAACTCGGGTCTCAGACATGATGTCCGGTTCCATTCGCCGCAGTGTATCTTGACCGCGACGCTGTCCCCCTCCTCGATGCATTTGTCGAGGCCGGCGGCATAAAAGAGATCTTTTGCCTTGCAGATAGTGCTTTCGGTCCAGTTGGTCGCACCGGCGGCCGCAAACCAGACTTTTGAAGCCTTTTCCTTTGCCATAATCGTTCTCCTTTGCTGCATTCGTGATCGATGGTTGACGTCATACGGCCCTTGAAGTGATTCCCTTTCTGCATATTGCTTTCGTATCAGCCCCCTTTCCCTGATCGATTCTCGGATGGGTCGCCCTCCCGGTATCGATCCGGCGACGGATCAGGATAGCGGCATATCGGATCGGGATGAACCGATTTTTCCGCTTCCCAGCGAGGCTAGGCCGTCCCATCTCACACGCCTGCGTACACCTGTAAAATCCCGGCAAAATTGGACAAACATACGGTTTTGTAGAACATGCAATCCATATGCCGAGCGGCTCGGATCAGGACGGGAAATGGTCAATAAAAAGCGCAAAATCGATTAATTCCTATAAATAACAGACAGATAAAATGTAGGCCTGCCTTTCCGCCTCCCTCCATCGATCGTATTATAACCGGTCGACAGCTCGGGCATCGGGCATGGGATTTGTGTCAAAAACTCCCGCCCAAATCTTCTACAAATTACAATCTATTGATATTAATATGTAAAATATGTCTTAAGAAGTGGGGCCAAAAGGGTCAGACGGCCACAGAGGAGAAAGGTGCAAATGGTTGGAGAGGGGTTTGAGGGGGAAATTGTCGTGTCGCTCCGCTCGGGCCTGCGGATCCATTTCAGGCTGCTGCCGATGAAGTTGGGATCCCGCTTTGCGCCTAGGAGAGGATTTTATATTTTTTTATTTTCTTGTAGAGGGTTTTGCGGTTGATGCCCAGAACTTCGGAGGCTTTTGTCTGGTTGCCGCCGGTCTCGGCCAATATGGCCATAATATGGTCTTTTTCCATTTCCTCCAGGGTCTTGGCCCTGCAGGACGCAAAGGATTCTCGGCTGCGGATGTGCTGCGGCAAATCATCCGGCATGATGGTATCCGAAGATGCCATCAATGAGGCCTTGCTGATGATCGATTTCAATTCCCTGACGTTCCCGGGCCACGGATAAGATACCAGGATATCATCCACCTCGGGCGCCATGCCGATGGGGCCGTTGTCAAAGGCGATTTGATCCAAAAAATGCTGGGCCAGGGGGATGATACCCTCGACGCGATCTCTGAGCGGAGGGATGCTGATGGTAAATGCGGCCATCCGGTAGAACAGATCGCTGCGCAGGTCGCCCATTTCCATGGCTTTTTCGAGATTTCTGTTCGTGGCGAGAATAATCCGGGTGTCCACCTGGATTTCCCGGGTCTCCCCTATCCGGCGGATCCGTTTGGTTTCGATAAACCGCAAAAATTTTTTTTGGACGTCAAGGTCGATGTTTCCGACTTCATCCAGGAACAGCGTGCCATTATGGCTCTTTTCGACCAGCCCGGTCTTGGCTTCCGAAGCCCCGGAAAAGGCCCCTTTCCGGTGTCCGTAAAGTTCGCTCTCGGCAAGATTCTGTGCCAGCAAACCGCAATCGAGTATCACGAAAGGACCCCTTTTTCGCAGACTCTTCTGATGGATCTGGTAGGCTAGCACATCCTTACCAACGCCGGTTTCCCCGGTGATCAACACCGTAAAATCACTTGGGGCGATACGGCTGACCGATTCGTAGATCTTCGACATGGCCGGACTGGGGCACCAGAGATGCGCGCTTTCATATTCTTTTTCATGTCCACCGATTTCTCCGGTTGACCCGAAGCGGCGGTTTTTCTCTTTGACCGCCTGCCGGACGATCGCGATCAACACATCGAGTTTAAAGGGCTTGGTAACGTAATCGCGTGCGCCCAGTTTTATGGATTCGACAGCAGAGCGTATGTCACCATAACCCGTGATCATGATGACTTCGGTGGCAGGGGATTTTTGTTTCATCCGTTCCAGCGTTTCGATACCGTTCATCTTGGGCAGCTTGATATCCAGAAGCACCACGTCGAAATCGAACCGGTCGATCAGCTTTAGGGCCTCCTCGCCGCTCGACGCCGTGGTGACGTCAAATCCTTCCAGCGAAAATTCGTTCCGGATGAGGTTCCGAATGTTGTCGACATCGTCAACGGCCAGTATCTTCCCTGTATCATTCATGTTGCATCCGTATTCAGCCTGACGGCAATTTCGCGCGACAAACCGCGTTGCCGGATTGCCAAGATGCCCCTGTCTCCTGCACGGGGACGCCATAAAGAGGTCTTTTCCCAGATCATGAATCTATACGAATCATATCGCTTTCCTGGAGAAACTTGTCAACATTGGGCCAAAAACCGGTAAGCGCGACTTCCCACCGCTCCAGGAGCATCCGATGTTTCCCGAAAGCAGGGACCCGGACAAGGGGTTATGGTATGCGGGTCGGAAACGTCAGTGCAACAATATCGCTGTGGTCGGGATCGGCGCTGAATTGGATGGCACCCTTGTGGTGTTGGACGATGCTGTAGCAGATGGCCAAATCGATGGTGTACTCTTGATCCTGATCCCCGCCCATGTCTGGAGGGGAATAAATGGTGTCGTGGGGGTGGCGGATGATCCCTCCGCCGCTGTAGGCCAAGATGACCTCGATGTTGTTTTCCCGGTTGACGGCCTTGACAAGGATTTTGCCGCCATGTTCCATGGCTTGGAAGGCCCGGTTCAGGATGTTCAAAAACAGGTGCTTTAATTGGGAAGATTTCCCCAAGATGCTGTTCAGCCCAAGGCATAGACGGTTTTCGAAAGTCATTTCGATGCTGCAGTCCTTGGCATGCTGGCGAAACAACGACAGGGTGTCCTGGATGATGCGGTCGATTTCAAGGGTCTCGAAGTCATCGCTCGAACTGCGGCTGAACGCTTGCAGGTTGCCGATAATGTCCCGGCAGCGATAGGCATCGCTGAGGATGACGTTCAAATACTCTGTAAACGCCGCAAACGTGGGGTTATCCATGGAACCCCGGATTTTTTCGAGGCGTTTGATCAGCCCCTCGGAAAAGCCGACGATGGACGTCAGCGGATTGTTGAGCTCGTGGGCGATCCCGGCTGCCAAAAAACCGACAGCGGCCATCCGATCGGCCTCTCTGAGCTTGTGCTCGTATTCCTTTCGCCGGGTGACGTCCCGCATAAGAAAGATGATTTCGTCCACGGTGTCGGAAGGCCCGATGATCGGGGAACTGGTCCAATCGAAGTATCGACCCGCATATGCCCCCGACTTGATCAATACTTCCCCCTGCAGGATTTCCCGCGATTCGAGCGTCTGCCGGGCCGGGCAGTCTCTGCATACGCGCTGACGCCGAAAATAAGCGTTGAAGCATTTCTGGCCGACCAGCGGCGCATTCGGAAAAAATTTTTTTTGGACATCATTGGCGAACACGATGTTCAAGTCCCTGTCCAATATGGTCAGGCCGTCGCTCATGCCGTTGAATATCGCTTCGAGCCGACTGTGCCTGCGGGTCAGCTCGACATTCAACTGCTCCAGCTCTTTGATCTTTTTCCGGACTTCCTTGAAATGCCCGCTTTTGGAATAACCGATTCCCTGAAAGTCGTGGAAGATGGGTTTGTTCATTATCTCAGAGTGCTTCCCTGTACATGGATTCGATTTCTTCCACCGTGTAGTGATGGGGATTGGTTTCCATGCACAGATCCTGGTGGGCGTCCCGGGCCAATGCCGGTATGTCCGTTGACAGGACCCCTACCGCTGAAAGCGTGTTGGGCAACTTGAGGTCGTCGATCAGCTGCTCGATCATTTGGGGGACTTGTTCAGCGGCGTTCTCCACGGATTTTTCCCGTGTGTCCAGGCCCATGGCATCGGCGATCCCGGCAAATTTTTTGGGGGCGTGCTCCAGATTCCTGCGGACCACCACCGGCAGCAAAATGGCATTGGCCAGTCCGTGATGAATGTCGTACATCCCCCCCAGGGGGTGGGCCAGCGCGTGTACGGCGCCGAGAATCGCGTTGGAGAATGCGATGCCGGCTTCCAGGCTGGCCACTGCCATGCCCTCCAGCGCACGGATTTGCCGGGTAGCCACCGCCGTTCTCAGGTGTTGAAAAACCAGCTCGATGGCGTGGAGGGCATGGGGGTCCGTCAACGACCAGGAAATGGAAGACACACACGCTTCGATCGCGTGGGTCAGCGCATCGATGCCCGTGGCGGCCATCAGTTCATCGGATTGGGTCTGAAGAAGCCGGGGGTCGATCAGGGAAATATCCGCCATAATGGCCCGGCTGAGGATGGTCATTTTGATTTTTTCCCGTGGATCGGCAATGATGGCGAACTGGCTTACGTCCGAACCGGTGCCCGCGGTGGTGGGCATGCAGATCAGGGGTGGAATCGGCTGCGTGACGAGGTTGCACCCCACATAATCGTGAATCATTCCGTGGTTCGAAACCAATATGGCGACCCCTTTGGCGACGTCCATGGGACTGCCGCCTCCCACGGCAACGATGACATCGCAGTGCTTTTTTCGGTAAAGCTTTGCGCCCTCTGCCACCTGGTAACAACGCGGGTTGGTCACCACATTGTCATAGACGATAAACTTTACATCCGCCCGGTCGAGGAATTTCGCACACTCATCCACCCAGCCTGCGTTAATCACACCCGGATCGGTCACCACCATGACCCTTTCGCCGCCGAGTCGCTTGGCACACTGGCCGATCTGCGACAACGCACCCAAGCCGTATATGATTTCCGGAATCTCAAATTTCAGCAACATCGGATCGGTTGAGGTCATTTCGGTCATCCCGCCTTGATTCGAAATTCATAGGTGCGCTTTACCAGGTCCTCGAAGGTCCGTTCGAGATCCGTGAGCAGGTGGTAGATCCTTTCACCACCGTCCTTCAAGTGCTGCCGAATGTCGTTGGTTTTTCCCTTACATTCCATCAGCAGTTTCCCTGCTTTTATGGTTTTCAGATACGCCTTATCCACCAGCGGGTCAATCCGATGGGACAATCTCTCCACTCGGTAGGCGATTTCCGGGTGCAGATCCGCAGCGCGCACCATGTCCATCCACGTCATCCGAAGTTCCCTGGCCAGTGTATTGCCGGATATCATTTTGTCTTGCCTTCCCCCTTCACGACCACCAGGCCGCTGTTGAACAGATACAGGAGAAAATAGCGAAGCCTCCTGGGCGTTTCGGCGGCATGTTTCTTCAACACGGTTCTCAAATTTCGACGGCCGTCGATTCTGCCGATCAGCCTCTTTTCGATATCGCCGATCCGGACGGGATAATTCACCGGGTCCACCAGATATTGACCCGGCATCCCCGAAAACGGAAACATCCGGTCCCCCGCGCTTGCAGGACCGCCGGGTATCCGTTCCACCGGAAAGGGTGACCGGTGAAACATGTAAGGCATGGCCAGTCTTGGCACCACGGGCTGGACACCCCGGGTGGTCCTGTGATGGGGGTCGATGCCCACGATGGTGTGGGTGTGATCATGACGCTGTTTTTCCGCTTGCCTGAGTCGTTTCAGGATATCCGGACCAAAGCGGAAATACAAAAACCCGTGGTTGGTGGAAAGACCGCCCACATAAGGGTACTCGTCGATGGCGTACAAGCTTTCCATCTGCTTGAGGCGCTCGTATAACCGGTGAACCGCATCGACGGACATCCGGGTGGTGGCCGTCCAAACCGGCTCCGGTGTCTTCAATGGGTTGTTTGCGTAGCTGATGGAGGTCACACCGTGGGCGTGCGGTTCTTGGTGCATGCGGGATCCGGGCACCACCATGAGCAGCCCCATGACATAATAGGATATGCGATCCACATTTGCTTCCAGAAAGGCAACGGTCTGTTCGCCGTCGGCTTCCGTTTCCCCCGGGAAACCGAAAATTCCCATGGCTTGGGTGGCGATGCCCGCATCATAGAGATTCTTCAGGACGTTGCGGGTGGTGGCGACACGATTGCCCTTTTCCATGGCATCCAGCGTTTTCTGGCTCCCGCTCTCAAGTCCGATGGCGACACAATTGAGCCCGGCTTTTGCCATCAGGCGACACGTCTCCGGATCAAAGGCTTGTTCGGCACGCAAATCTGTATTCCATACGAATTTTTTTCCTGCAGTGATAACGGCCCGGCTGAACGCTTTCAGATAGGCCGGATCGATCACGTCGTTGCTGAAGTTGAAGTGGCGGGTGCCGTACTGCTCCGAAAGCCGGGTCATGTCGGAAATGGCCTTCTCCACCGGAACAGTCTGGTATCGGCGCATGCGGTGGTCGCCGTAGCGATTCTGGCAGAAGACGCATTTTCCCCAGTAGCAGCCCCGGCTGATGCTGTAAGGGAGGATCGTTTCGGGCGTCAGGTAGGCAGACAGGTCAAGGTCGGAAAAGTCCGGCGGCGGCTGGGCGCTCACATCGGTGTAAGTCAATTCGTCGGGCCGCCCGTAGCCGCGGGCCCCGTCACGCGGTCCGATGAGATTCGGGACGCCGTCGAGGCCTTGGCCGTTTTCGGTCCGCCGCAACAGCTCGGTCAGCGGTCCTTCGCCCTCTCCACAAACCACCGAATCGGTGCAGCGAAACAACTCGTCCAGCTGAGTGTCGGCCATGCCCATCACCCACTGGGACAGATACGCACCCCCCATGGTGACATGAATATCCGGAAAGCGTTCTTTCAGCAGGTTGCCAAGAACCAGCGCCTGTATGGATTGGGCTGCAAATACCATCGAGATCCCGACGACCAGCGGATTGGCTGCGGCGATTTGCGGAAATAGTTTTTCTTCGTAATACGCCATGAATGGATTGATATCCGGTCGCCGGTGCGAAAGGATCCGGGGCATGGTCTTGAGCATCGTGGCCGTTGGATACTCCGACGGCGTGACCTCGGTTGGGTAATGCACCGCGCCCAACATCCGGAAAAATGCGTCAAGCAGCCGACAGGTTTTTTGATAGTCGTGGTAGTCGGCAAACCTGTCTGGATTTTTAAAGCACCCCGATATTTGCGACGAAAAGTCGCGGACCAAACCGAAACCGGCGGACATGAGCAGCCGTCGGTAATGATCCTGCTGGTCAGGGGTTAAAAATTCCCGGGCTTCGAGCTCTTGGATTTCATCGGCAATCCTGGCGGCGATGTCCTGCAACCGCTCCTTTTGCGAAAGAAACACAAAGGCCTCGATGCCCAAGTCCCGGACCCTGACCGAATAGCCGTTGGCGGCGGCAAAGGACTTCAAGTAGCACAGTGCCGGATATGGACCGGTCAGATCCCCTGGCGGCGGCTGGAGTAACATGGCGTGAACATTGGATGGCTTCATGGTTTCTTGCTACCATTCAATCCCGGAAAGAAAAAGAGTCGACATCGAGCCCTTATGGTGCCGGGATTGAAACGTTTACGATTTTCTCCTTTCGAGCAGAAACGCCAGCGGAGACTGCCCGATGACCTCAAGATCTACAACTCGGTAGGACGGGTCGTTCATTTTGCGGTATAGGGGCGAGTGGCCAAAGACCGGGATCTCTCCGGTTCGACGAACCAAGGCCCGCAATTCCATCAGAAAATGGTCCACCATGTCGGAGGGAAACATATAGGTGATCCCGCCGATGGCCAGCTGACCGGTCCTGTTGAGTTCCCTGAAACCGAAAAGCTTGGACAAAAAAGAGTCGGGACGTCCCTTGTTGATGTTCGCCGAGGCAAGACAGGCATCGGTGAGCAGGTCTCTTGCCCTGTCCGTCTTGTCACCGAATGACGCTCTGTAGGGCCGCAAGTTCACCCTCAGGATGCCGCCGTCGGTGGCCACACATTCCAAAAGGGGTTCCTGCGCAGCAGGAAGGTGGCCCAGCAGGTCGTGGCCGAGCCGTTCCCGAAACCCGACCCGATCGCCCACAAGGTGTTCGACACCGAATTCGCCCTGGTGCAGGCATTTATAGATGTCGACCAGTGTGTGCGCAAGGGGGGCCACCGCGGTTGACGCCCTGCGGCGGGTAGTTGCAAAGAAATGGTGCTGAACCTCGTGCAGCATGTACTGGTTGATCAGCAATTCCCTCAAGGATTCAAGATGCGCCAACAGCGACTCCCATTGCCGCCATATTTGCGTTTCACCCGTTCGAACTCGAATCTTTTCATTTCAGAGCATCAACACCCTTGTATGGTGGCGGCTTGTCCACCTGGGGGATAAAGTGATCGAGTTGTTCGAAAACCAAAGGATCCTGCGCCTTGAATGGATCGTCCAGGCATATCCCCAGGCATTTGGCGGCCCCCTTGTACCGCTTGAACGGGTGCAACATGCGATCTTTGGGGACCTCGGCCCGGATGTTGATCTTTTCCCAGTTTTCGATTTCCACCGCCACGGGCTTGCCTGCGGTTTTTCGGATGACCGCCCCTCTGATCCATGCGCGGGTGTTCTGCGGCGGTTTGATGCAGGCGGCGTCGATGGCGCCGTCATCCACCAGACGATCCATGAGTCCCGATGTTTCACAGCGTTTGAAAAGCCCGGTGGCCGGATTAAGATCGTGGTATTTTAAATCCATCAGTTTCAGCCGCCGGTCGTTGACCACCGGCTCGTCCATGTTCCCATACCGGTTCAGCAGCCACAATTTGAAGATCCAGTCAATCTTTCGCCTGAGATATGCGGGATCGTCTTCCAATTTCCAGTTCGGGCCGGATATTTTCAAGCGATCCATTCCGGAAAGAACCTCCTGCCACAAATCCATTGCCAAGGCCTCGTCCGGTGACGGTCTTCGCAACGAGAAGAAACGCTGCACAATTTCCAGATACACGGCCTGCACATCCAGGGCCGTGTAACGGCCTTTGCCACCCATCATTTGAAAGTCGCCGCACCAGTTCCGCGAAATCTCTTTCAGCGCATCCACCGGTTTGGCCAGGGCAGGAAAGCCGCCCACACGGCCCTCTTCCAGTACCCTCAGCACCAGCAATATGGTGCCGACCTTCAGCGCGATGGCAAACTCGGACATGTTGCTGTCACCTACGATAATGTGAAGGCGCCGATTCTGTTCCTGGCGGTAGATCTCGCGTTTCCGCGTGTTGATGATGCCCCGAACCCGCGTAGATCGGTCGCTGAACGTCCGGTCGATAAATTCGGCCCGCTGGCTGATCTGGTAGGATGGCGCCCCACATTCCCGGCACGTCAATACCCGACCCGCGCCGGCAAAAATCTGACGCGTGGCCAGAAAAGGGATGATGTGGTGAATTTTTTCGGCGGCCCGGGGGGCAACCAAATAATTCTCGTGCCCTCCGTATGTGTGCCCGTAAAGGTCGACGTTGTTTTTGTATATGTGAATGTGCGGCATCTGCTTGCGCACCGCATCCCGCCGGTTTGTCAGCACTGCCAATTCCTGGACGATGCGATCGCCGGCTTTTTCATAGGCAACAAGGTCCTTGACGTGAAGACATTCGGGTGTGGCAAACTCAGGGTGTCCGCCGCGGTCGATGTAAAGACGTCCGCCGTTGCCCAGAAACTCTCCAGCCCGAAGATACCCGGTGTGCGCCAGGGAAGAAAACAACCTGGCGGACAGCCCCTTGGTATGGTCGAGCAGCGCCTCGCCGCTGAGACGATGAACATGAAAATCGTCTCTGGAATGGTACGCAGGCGCGTACTCACACTCCACGCCAAAGATTCTTTCCTTCATTCGCCTTCAACTTGTTTGAATTCATCCAGAAATTCTTCCCCTGCCTCCTGGAGAACGCCTTCGATGAATTCATCCAGCTCTTTTAAGTTCTTTTTCTTACTGCCAGTCACGCCTTCGGCGGCAGAAGAGGGATCCTCCTTTTTCGGTTTTTTCTTTATGACTTTCTTGAATTTTTGCGTCTCCGTCATGTTTCCTCCTTGCAGGCGGTCGTTGCCAATACGCCCTCGTTTCCGACATCGGCTGTGCCCCGGGCGGTTTCATTGCGCCGCACCGGCCTCAATCAATTCGATAAGCATTTCAGCGGTGTCTGCCTTTTCAAAGATCGCTTCGTACTGGTCCCGGGTTCCCTTGAGCGGATTGAGCAGGGGAATCATCCGGTACACATCTCCCTGGTCGAATCCAACGACCTCCCAGTTCAACAAATAGATATCCTTGGCAAATTTTTCCAGGCATCGCCCGCGAAAATAGGCCCGGGTGTTTTCCGGGGCAGCGTGAACGAATTGCGACACCTCAGCGTCCGTGAGCAGCCGCTCGGTCAAGCCCTGTGCCTGGGTCCGGTAGAAAATACCCGCTGCATCGTCGATATTGTGGTACTGGAGGTCCAAAACCGGAAGCAGCGGGTGCCGCCAATCGCGGTTCTCCCCCCGGCGGTAGCGGTTGATCATCCAGAGCTTCAACACCCAGTCCAGCCGCCTGGACAATGCAAAAGGGTCTTCCTCGATGTCCATGTCCGCCGAAAGTTTGAGCCGCTCCAATCCGTCCAGGGCATAGGCCCAGGATTGGAGTATTTCATCGTGGTCCGGCACGCAGTGATCCGGGTGAAATTTGTAGGCCATCTGCAGAAGTTCCCGCTGGATTTGAACCGCCGTCCGTTTTCCACCGGCCGCCATTTCCAGGGCACAGTGCGGATCTGCCGAAATCTGCCGGATCGCCGCCAGCGGGTCCTGCAGCGCTACATCGCACGGGATTCGATCGTCTTCGAGCATTTGCAGGATGATTTGGGTGCTGCCGATTTTAAGAAACGCGGCAAATTCGCACATGTTGGCATCACCCAAAATGAGGTGGAGCCGCCGAAAGCGTTTCGGGTCGGCATGGTGCTCCTGGCGGGTGTTGATAATGGGCCGGGCGTACATGGTCTCCAGGCCGAAAAGATTTTCCATAAAATCGGCGCGTTGGGAAACCTGGTACGTCAGCCCTCGGCTTGCCTTTCCTTCGCCGCCCACCTTTCCGGCTCCGGCAAAAATCTGCCGGGTGACCAGAAACGGCACCAGTGTATTTACTGCGTTTTGCGGGCGGTTGACCAGGTGGGCTTCATGGGGTTCGGCGGCCATCAGGTAATTTTCGTGGCACCCGTAGCTGTGTCCCTGATTATCGGTGTTGTTTTTATAAAGCGCGATATCCGCTTCAGGCAGCAAGGCTTTCAGCAGTTTCAACCCCTCGAGAAGAATGATTTCACCGGACTTGTCGCTGGCCAGAACATCCCGTGCCCTCAGACACTCGGGAGTGGAATACTCGGGGTGGGCGTGGTCGGTGTAAAGCCGGGCACCATTTGGCAAACCGGCATTGATCAGCCGGTTTTCCGTTTCACCCACGATCTGCTGCCGGGCCTTTTTTCCGAACAAATGCCCTCGAATATCCTGGTAGGGCGTTTCGTGCCCGTAGTCCCAATTGATCGTCACATCCGGGTCCCGCAGCCCGAGTTGTCTCGCATAGGCATTGATCAGCATGCACGAGACATCGAAGGCCGACAATTTCTCCGCCCCCCGTATCTTGATGGCGTATTCCTGTTCGATGCCGACGGCTTTGGGAATGCTCACGGAGCCTCCGGAGTGGATGGGGATGAAGCGGTCGTTGTTCCGTTTCCGGGTAATCAAGAACGTCCGCGTCCGGCGTCGCCCGCCCGATGATGATCAGGCCAGGCCGTTGTCCACAGCCACGGCTTTGCGCGGTTTTTTCCGGCGTCCGTTCTCCCCGGACCTCCCGCCTTGAAGCGGACGAATCCGGATAACCCTTTCGCCGCCTTTGCCGATAATCCGGTACCATTCGGCCGGATTCGAGTTGCTCGGCAGGTCTTCGTTTTCCTCGAATTCGTTGCGAAGGGCGGCGGCAATATGGGCGCTGCAAATGCCCTTTCGGCCGTTTTCGATCAAATCCTTCACCGCCAAAAACTTGGCCCGGTTGACGATATTTTCAATAATCGCGCCGCTGGACAGGTCTTTCAGGTACAGAATTTTTTTGCTGCCGTCGGCGTATGTGATCTCCATGAATTCGTTTTCGGTTTTCTCTTCGTACAATTCTTCGATCATTTCATCGATCATCCAGGCCACGGCTTTTTCTGGATCACCGAGTGCTTCGATGTGACAGGCGTCGATGGGCAGTTCCGGGGTGAGGTATTTGGAAAGGATGTCGGCGGCCGCCTGCTTGTCGGGCCTTTCGATCCTGATTTTCCGGTCCAGCCGGCCCGGCCTGAGAACAGCGGGATCGATGAGATCTTCCCGGTTGGTGGCGCCGATGACCACAACGTTTTCCAGCGCCTCTAAACCATCCAATTCGGCCAGGAACTGCGGGACAATAGTGGACTCCATATCCGAGGAAACACCGGAGCCGCGCACCTTGAACATCGAATCCATTTCATCGAAAAAGATAGTCACCGGGGTGCGGTAGCTGGCCTGATTGCGGGCGCGGGCGAACAGGTCCCGGATGGCCTGCTCGGTGGCACCCACATACTTGTTGAGCAGCTCGGGGCCTTTGACATTCAAAAAATAGCTCTCGCCCTTTTCCCCGGTCTTTTCCTCGATCTGCTTGGCCAGACTGTTGGCGACCGCCTTGGCAACAAGGGTTTTGCCGCACCCCGGCGGTCCGTACAAAAGAATGCCCTTCGGAGGGACGAGTCGGTGTTCTCGGAAGTATTCCGGGTAGAGATGGGGCAGTTCGATGGCGTCCCGAATCTGTTCCACGGCATGGTCCAATCCACCGATATGATCGTAGCTGATGTCCGGCACCTTTTCTAAGGCCAGCCGGTCCACCTCGCTTTTGGGAAGCAAACTGTAGACGAACAGACTGTCCGGATCGTACTCCACGTTGTCCCCCACCAGAATGTTGACGTTCAACATGGGATGCGCCCGGGTGACCAGAATGGTTTCGTCGCCGTATGTCTTGATCAACAGTTTGTCTTCGTTCAGAAGCTGCTGAACCGCACCCAGGCTGCCGCAGATCAGGTCGAATCCACGAGGTTCGATGACGTGAAGCTCGTTATTCAACAGCAGCAGTTCGCCTTTGAAAAATTCTTTCCGCCCGGGGCTTTTCCCCTCCCTTCTTTGGCGAAATCCATGGAGGGTGGTCGGTTTTTGCCCCGGCGCATCTACCCGAAGGGTGATTCTGGACTCATAAAGCCGGCCGTGATGTCTGATGATCGCTGTTTTGTCTTCCTCGGCTTCCTTGCCGTACCGAACGAAATAACCAAAGGGAAGGGCACGTTCTTCCTCTCCATTGGCGGCGCCGCCGAAATTGCGAAGCTGATCCCTGGAAGCATGCAAAGCTTCGGCCAGAAGCATTCGCTTGCTCTCGGACTCCTTGATTTTCTCCTCGAGGGCCTCAACGGATGGACCCCTTTTTTCAGGAGTTGCCGTTTCGGCCTCTTTGACGATTTGCGCCGCCTTTTTCCGCTGACACTCCGTGATTCTCTTTCGCGTTCTGTCCGTTGTTTTTTTTGTGTCACTGCTCATTTTACCCATCCGTGGAGGCATCGCCGCCTCTTGTGTCGGCGATCATGTCACCGCCGGTTGCGCCGGTGGTAATACTGCTGCCGGGTCTGAAGATCGAATTCGATGCGGTGTGCCAGCCATTGGACGGCTTTTTCCCGGTCCCACCCTCGATGCTGGCAGACCAGATCGATAACGTCGCCGCCCACATCCGCGCAATTGCGGCAAAAAAAGCTGTTTTCCGCCAGATTGAAATACAGGGTATATTCACCGGCGTCGGTGTCATGGCATTCGCTTCGAAAACACCGGCCCGTGTTGCCGCGCATTTGAATACCCAGTTCCATCGCCACTTCTAAAATGGGGTTTCCCCGGTCAATGGTGTTCAAATCGATGTCGCTCATTTTCCCTCGGTCCACTCAATGGAGCCATGTGGTCTTTGTTTTCATTGTTTCAATCCGGGATCGGATCAGGTTCGCATCCGCTGCATCCGGAGACAGATCAAGGTACCGCTCCAAATCCAGGACGGCCCGATCCGTGTTGCCCATGGCCTCGTATTGAAGCCCTCTCTCGAGTCGTTCCCTGGGGGCGTCCGGATCGAGAACCAGCAGCCAGCAGAGCATCTCGAAGGCTTTGGGGTTGTTGCCCAGTTGCAGGTAAATGGCTTTGAGGTTTCTGAGCATCCGCTCCACGATCTCCCTTGGTTTCGCGGGTCTGAGCCAATGCTCATGGGATGCCGATCCGCCGCCTGACCGGCTCATAACCATTTCCCGGCACTTTTCTTCGGACAGGATCTCGCCCCGGTTGAAAGGATCCACAAAAATCCTATCTGTCCCGTGATGCAAGGCAACAACGAAATGACCGGGCATTCCGACGCCGTAAAGATTCAAACCGGCCATCCGTCCGACTTCGGCGTAAGTCAACGACAAGGAGATGGGGATCCCCATTTTCCGATCCATCACCCGATTCAGGTAACTGTTGTCCGGATCGAAGTAGTTGTGCCGGTTGCCGTCAAAGCCCTCCTGCCTGAACAATACCCGGTTGAGCTTTTCAATCGCCTCCACCGGATGATCCCCGGGCCGGCGATCCGATTGGACCCTTTCGGCGAAATCCTTCAACGATTTTCGATACCCGGTTTCGTTCAGGTGGGGATAGGCGGTCCGGGCAATCAGAAAAGCGGCCCCGATGATGTCGATCGATGCGTCCGGCAGCCTGGCAAGTCGCTCGAACTCATGCCGGATTGTTTCAAATATAGCCAAGTTCGCTTCCCCGGTCAATTGATGGCGAGAAGGTGCGCGGCGTTGCCGCCGAGTATCTTTCTCTTCTCCTTGGGGGTTAGATGCGTGTTGGCCTGGATGCCGCCGATCATATTTGCCCAACTGCCGCTGGCAGCCAGGCAATGGGGGTAGTCCGAGGCGAACAAGACACGGTCGAAACCAATGGTTTTCCGGATTTCCTGGACCACGTGCTCGCGGTCCAGGAGCCAGTCTACCGCCGCCAGGTCCGCATACACGCTCCGATGCTTTTTGGCCAACTGCATGGCTTCAAAGAGCCAGATACCCGGAATTTCCTTACTGTATGCACCAAAATGGGACAGAACAAGCCGGATATCCGGGTATTTCGACAAGAACGGCTCCCACAGGGACGGTCGACAATACTGGCTGAGTTCGGGGATTTCAAACGGACCGGTGCCGCAGCCGGCGTGGGATGAAATCGGTGCACCGGTCCGTCGGCAATAGTCGGCCACCAAATCGATGTTTTCATTTTCAGATGGATGAAAAAACTGCGAATGGGGCAGCAGATTCAAGCCCTTTAGGCCGGCCTTTTCCAGGGCGCCGAGTGTATCCTCGATGTAGGAACGTTCCTTGGAAAGGTTGACCGAGCCGAAGCCGACCAGGCAGTCCGGATAGTCGGAAACCCAGTCCGCTACATCCTGATTGGTCACCTGGGTGGAAGAATAGAGACTGGAACGGATATGCTTCAGCAAGGATTCAAACGGCATGCGATCGGATTGAGGGGTTTCCGCATAGGTTTTCTCTAAAAACCTGCGAATTTGCGGTCGATCCACATCGGCCGGATCCGTATCGGTGGCCACGACCACCCCACGGGAAACACCGGCATCCCGCATGTCAGCGAGAAATTTTAGATCCGGCGTCTTTGGATGAACATGGAAATCCACGACCGGGATGAAATTCGGTATAGGCGACTTGGCCGTATCTATCTGTTCAGCGTCCTCTAGTTCCGAAGGTTTGAACACGCCTTTTTTGTTGACCAGCATGTAGTGTTCGACATTCAACGGCCGGTGCAGTGCTTGAAGCGCCAGCGCAAGGCGAAGCTTGATCCGGAAATCGTCCGTCTGGTAAAGATGGGGCTGAAGGGCTTCGATGAGGTCCTCACGGTCCTGTCGGTTTTCAATCCGGAACAGCTGGCGGACAATCCGCCATCGAATCTCAGGCGGATCGTTCAACAGCGCGTCGACGATGTCTTGTTTTTGAGGCAGTGGCGGAAAACCGATATAAGATTTACTGGGTTGCATGCGACCTCTGTTTGACTGGGGTTATGTGGCATCCCTCCGCCGTTTCAAAGGCGGAGGGGGCCACACGTATTTTCTAAAACGGCAGGGTTCCGGCAGCCATCAGCCAGAATGCGGGAACCCACAGACCCAATCCCACCCAAACCACCAATGAGTAGGCGACCACTTTGCCCGACAGCTTTCCATAGAACGCCAGCCACACCTCGTAGGTCAGTACGGCATACCCCAGGCAG
>CAYPFH010000004.1:0-39703 GCA_964409825.1 uncultured Desulfobacterales bacterium
CGTTGTCGATGTAGATCGTGTCCACCCGGTTGTCTCCGCGTCCGACCCGCTTCAGCCGGTGTGCCCGTTGGATGATCCGGGGAACCAGGTGGTTGTCCCGGGGGCCCCAGATCAGATGGGGCCGAATCGTGACGGTCATCGGCGCCGCCTGCTTTCCGGCGGCGATCACCTCTTTTTCGGCGATGGCCTTGGTCTCGGGGTACGGGGCCGGAAACCGGGCCGGGTAGGGCGCCGATTCGTCCGCCCCGGCCATATCCTTTCCGTCGAACACGACGCTGGGCGAACTGGTGTGGATCAGCCGGGGGATTTCGTTTTTCCGGCAGGCGGCCAGCACGTTTCGGGTGCCGTTGACATTGACCGAAAAGTAGTCTTCGTAACTGCCCCAGACCCCTGCCTTGGCTGCCGTATGATATACCACGTCCACATCCCGGCAGGTGCGGTCGATCGTTTCTGCATCCTGCAGATCACCCTGGATCTGAGCCACGCCAAGCCGGTCCAGTTCCGGATGGCGGCTTCGGGAAAAGCTCGTCACCCGGTCTCCCCGATTCCGGAGTCTCTCGCACAGTGCATAGCCGAGAAAACCGCCGCCGCCGGTGACCAGTGCGTGTTGAGGGTGGTGGGGCATTTTGCGACTGTCGTTCATTCTTTCTTCGCTCTAATTTTCTTCTCCGCCCACACCGCCAGTTTCTCCCGGAATATCTTGGCGTTGTGGCGGATGTCCACTGGAAAGGCCGGATGAAACAGGACCGTTTCGATCCCGGCGGTGAGGGGGTTGTCGCGGGCCAGGCCGAGGAGTTCGGACTCCAGGCCGGCGCGGCGCTTTGAGGACAGTTTTACCTTGGGCTCGATACAGATCACCGGCGTCTGGCTTCCGGCAGGTCCCACGCCGACCAGTGCGCTCCGGAAAACGTCCGGATCCCGGTTGAAAATCGCCTCGCAGGGAATCGTGAACAGGGTGCCGCTTTCGGTCTGTACCCGGTGTCCTTTTCGCCCGCAGAACCAGATCCGCCCCTTTTCGTCCCGCCAGCCCACGTCTCCCATCCGATGCCAGAAAGATTCCCCGTCCCGGATCTTGGATAGCGCGTCGTCTCTGGGCCGCTCGAAATACTCCCGGCTGACTACGGCCCCTTTGACCGCGATTTCGCCGATTTCTCCATCGGGCAGGCAAAACGATTCAGACCATTCGGGAAGCGGGTCGTCGGAAATTTGAATGATCCGAACCTCCATGCCGGAAAGCGGCGTTCCGACGCAGGCGCCGCAGCCTTGTTCGCTCATTTTCCCGGTCTCAGACAAGATTTCCCGGCTCCCGATGGAGGAAACCGGCATGGCCTCGGTGGCGCCGTATCCGGAATGGATCTGGGCGCCGCCGGTGAGCATGGCGACAAACTGGGCCACGTTGGCCGGCAGGGTGGGCGCCCCGGCGGAAATCACCCGCCGGACAGAGGCCAGCTTGATCCCTTTTTGTTTGCCGTAGGTCCCGACCCGGTGAAGCAGCGCAGGGGAGGCGAACATGTTCGTCACCCCCTGGTTTTCCGCTGCTTCGATGATTTTGACCGGATCGACCCGGGCCGGACGGGTCGGGTTCATGTCCGGAATCACGGCGGTCATTCCCAGGGCCGGGGCGAACAGGGCAAAGAGGGGAAAAGTGGGAAGATCGATCTCGCCCGATTCGATGCCGAAGCGGCCGCGAATGGCCCGGATCTGGGCGTCGAACATTCCGTGGGTGTATACTGCGCCCTTGGCCGGGCCGGTGCTGCCGGTGGTGAACAGGATCGCCGCGGTCTCGCTGCGGGTCGTGGCAGCGGCCGGATACGGCTTCCATGCAAGGCGCTGCATTTCGGCCAGGGTATGGCCGCCCCAGAACCAGCGGCGGCCGACGGTGATCCACGTGTTGACGGAGCGAAAATAGCGGGGTCTGAGGGACCGGAGGACATGGGCCTTGGGAATTCCGATAAACCCCTGCGGCCGGCTTTCCTGGAGACAGGAAAGCATCCGGCCGATGCCCATCCCCGGATCGACCATGACCGGCACCGCCCCGACCCTGAACATCGCAAAGGTGAGGGCGAAAAAATCGAGGCCGGGGCCGACCATCATGATCGTTCGGGTGCCCCGGCCGATGCCGGCCCGGGAAAGGCCGTGGGCGATCCGATCCGCGGCCCTGTCGAGCTGTCGAAACGTGCAATGGACGTAGCGCACCCGGTTTGCGCGGTCCCTTCCCGCCGGCATCACCACGGCCCGCCGCCAGGGATGCCTTTCGGCCATTTCGGCCAGATGGACGGATACGTTGACGCCACCTGTTTTATTTAGATCATCTCCCAATTATGTTGCCGCTCCCGTTTTTTTCAAAAATTCCCGAATCGTCTCCAGCACCCGGTCCGGTTCGTCTTCGAGAAGATAGTGGCCGGCCTGTTCGAAGCGGTGCACCTCGGCCCCTGGAAACCGCCGACGCCACTCCGCCAGGTAGTCGGCATCGAAGACAAAGTCGTGCATGCCCCAGCAGATCAGCATCGGCCTTTCGGCCAGCAGGCAAAGCCGGTCTGCGGTGGCGGTCAGAATATCGAAGCCGGGATCGTTGTCAGAAAGCGGAATGTCCTGGACGAACCGAAGTGTGGCGATCCGGTTTTTCCAGGAATTGTAAGGCGCAAGAAGGCCCGCCCGGACATCGGCCGAAATCCGCTTTTTCGGGGCCATCCGGACAGCCCCCCGGGCAAAGGCATTGAGACCGAGCACCAGCACCGCTGACAGGGGCGCCAGGTTTCGGATCACCGAAAGCCGCAGGGGAATCGACTTTCCGGCCGGCGGCGGAAACGCAGCGGTGTTGGTCACCACGATGCGGCCGACCCGTTCCGGGTGGTGTACGGCCCAGGCGAAGCCGATCATGCCCCCCCAGTCGTGAACGACCAGGGTGAGTTTGCGCTCCGGCTCGAGGCGGTCGATCATCTCGCCCAGGTCCTCGACCCGGTTTTTCAGCCGGTATCCGTACCGGTCGGGGCCGGGCTTGTCCGAAAGCCCGCAGCCGATGTGATCCGGTACGATGGTCCGAAACGCATCCGACAACCCGGCGACAAGCTTCCGGTAGTAGAAGGACCATGTGGGATTGCCATGGACCATAAGCACGGGTTCGCCGACGCCTTCGTCCAGGTAGTGGAGCCGGTGTCCGCCCACGTCCATGAAATGGGAAGAAAACGGGTAAAGATGACGGAAAGGGGCAATATCGATATCGGATGCTTTCATGCGTATTTTGCGGTTCACCCCTGGATTAGCCGGATTCCAAAATGTTCCATTTTGTATATCGCAAGGCCGTCGACGTAGAGAAGCCCGTCGGCGAACATCAGGGGTTCGGGTGTCTCCTCGATCCGCGTGATCTCGGCCTCGACGCTGATCCGCCGGTTGGTCGGGAGGATTTGTCCCCGGTAGGTCCAGCGGTGTTTCTCTGCCAGCACCGGCGCAAACCGGCACCTTTCGATTCGATCCGGGAACCGCTGCAGGGCGGCAAATTTGAGAACCTGGAGAAACGACTCGAGCCCCAGGGAGCCGGGGCAGACAGGGTCCTGGTAAAAATGGGCCGAAAAGAACCACTCCGTTGGATCGACGACTTTTTCGCCCCGCACGAATCCCAGACCGTGCCGCCCGCCGTCATGGACATACGGATCGATTCTGTCGATCATCAAAAGGGCTTTTGCCGGAAGCGCCGGGCCGCGGACTCTACCCGGATTCGGGTCGTCCGGAAAAAGCGGCGGCGACATTTTCAGGTCCAGACGCACTTCCCGGTCCGGTTTGACGGACCCGCTTACGGGGGAAAATTCTTCCGCATCGCGGATGCCCGCCTGCCGGGCCAGGGCCTCGCGGGTAAAAAAACCGAAATTCGTCGTTCCCTCGTAGATCGGCACGCCGTTTTCGCCGCTGACCGCCATTTCAAAGTCCTGGATGATCATGTCGGCCGCCGTGCTGACCCGCAGCAGGCGGCATCGGGTGGTGAGCACCCGGCTGTCGGGGCTCACATCCCGGTGCTGGACGGCCTCTCCGCCCAGGTTCCGGAATCGAAGATCCTGTTCAGAGGTCAAAGAGGAGCCGACATAGGCCGCAGTAAATCCGCAGGCCTGCAACGCAGCCTCCTGAAGCACGCAAAACGGCATGGAGGGGGTTCGGTTCGCGGCAAAATACCAGGCGCCTGGATCCACCGCGAACTCGGCCGTTACCCATCCGCCGGGGGCCATGACCCGCGGCGGGGGTTCGATGCGGACCACCCGGTCGATGAACGAGTAGGGCGGAGAAGGAAGCCGGGCGATGAAACGGTCCTCGTCGAAGGCGGCAAACTCGGGTCCGAAGGCTTCCGACGGCTTTCCTCGGGCAAAGGCCAGGATCTGCTCCCGGCCGAACACCGGTTTCTGAACCGAATCCGCCGGCAAGGGACCGGGATTTTTCCCGGAGGCCGCTGCTGAAGCGTGCCCGGAGTCCGGTGGCAAAGATACGGCCCGGGACAAGGGCCCTTTTCTCTGCCAGAACGCATCGATCTCCTCTTTGGTGATGCCGGAAACCTGCATGGACATATCCCGGAACATCACGATCCGCCTGCCGTCCGCGAACATATGGGCATCGGCCAGGGCAAAGGGAAAGGGGGCAAGCCCCAGCTCTTTTACCTCGATTTCGTAGACCACGTGCCGGGTTTCAGGCGTCACCGGCCCCCGGCATTTGAGGACGCTTCTGATGCCGGGCTTCGGCTCGTAGGCCGCGGCGGTGCTGTCCGTGAACCATCCCAGGCGCTGGAGAAAGACTCGGAGGGTGTGGGCGCAGCACTCGTACATCAGGGTGCCGGGCATGACCCTGTCGTCGACGAAGTGGCAGGTCAAAAACCAGTCGTCCGGGTGGATGTCCGCCTCTGCCCGGATCGATCCGATGCCGTACCGGCCTCCCGCTGGATCGATATCGAGTACCCGGTCGATGAGGCGCATCCGGCCCCCGGGCAGCCGCAGCGGCTCGGGGATGAAGACGCCTGCGAACCGCTCGCCGAAACAAGTCCGGGCGTCGCCGTCTCGAAGGGCGGACAGGGCTTCGTCCGGATATCTTTCCCTCGCCATGGGTACCGGGGGGGACCAGCCGGCTGGAACGTTTCCCGAAGCCGGGCGGGCTTGATTTTCCTCCGGGAGAATCCCGCCGGAGTTTTCCACCTCTTCGGGGCTGAAAAAACCGGCGCAGCCGTCGACCATCGTGATCAGGGGGGCATCGTCGATGAACCCGTCGAAGTGAAAGAAAAACAGCCAGGTGTCTCCCTGCCGAACGAACTTTTCGATCTCGATTTCATAGCGGATTGTGTCGCCCGGCGCCGGCAGCCCCCGGTGGAAAAAGACGGTGGCATCTAAAAGGCGGTAGGCCCGCCGGCCCTTCACCTGGAAATCGATTCCCAGGTAGCTGCACAAGAACAGGTCTGCCTGCCCGGCTTCCACCGAAATGCAGACCGGCGCCCTGCCGCCGTCTAAGTACCAGGCCCCGGGGAGCACGTCGTGCTCGGTCACCACCCGGCCCGAAGAAAGGGTCTTTTTTTCGCCTTCCACCGAAAGGATCCGGTCCACCAGCATCAGGGGCTCGTCCGGGAGCCTCACCCGGACCGGGTACCGATCCACCTCGGCAAACTCCGGGCCCAGCACCTTTGCCGCAGACCCCACGGCGAACTCCATGCAAAGGTCCCGGCCATAGGCGGGCGCGGGCCGGCGAAGCGGTATGGGAAAAGCCGGCGGCTCACCGGTTTGTCCGGCGGCGTCGATCAGTCTCGACTGGAACCCGACCGCGTCTGCGTACGCGCGATGCAATTCCTTTGAAAATTCGAGAAATCTTTCATGGGCCCGGCCGGCGGCCTCCCCGTGGCGGACCATCATGGCGCCGAGATCGTAAACCGGATTTTGGATGCTGGATCCGTTTTCGATCTGCGGGCGACGCCCCGCAAGTTGCCGGACAGGTGCGGGATCCGGGGCAGGTATTTCGGACTCCGGTGTCATCGGCACGGCAGTGGAATGCTTTTCTTGCTGTTCTTGCAAAGAAAAGGGGCCTGCGGGCGGTTCGGGCACGGAAATGGGATTTGCTCCCACCTGCAGGACGACGGCGCGTTCGAAGGACTTTTGCGCCGCCGGTTTTTCGGGTCGCGGCATCGGCGCCGGGCCTGCGGCCTGCTCCAGGATGACGTGGATGCAGTTTCCCTCTCTTGTGGTCACAGCCGCACAGGCCCGCGAGGGACTTCCGTCCCGGCCCTCAGGCCACGGAGAAGAGTCGGCTCCGGCTGCCCCGGCCGGAAACCGTTTCCGGTGAAGGGCCAAAGCGGTGCGGGCCAGGATAGCGGCCCCCGAAGCGGCGCCTGCATTTCCGAGAACCGTTTCCCCCCGCGCCGTGGGGCACTCGTCCCCCGGAAAGGATTCGGCAGGCGCTTTGCCGCCGCCCGGCGGCCGGCCGGCGACCTCCAGAAATCCGATCCGTTCCCGGCCCCCTCCGGCCGCTTTCAGCGCTTGGTCGAAAGACCGGTTCCAGGCTTCCGGATCCGGCCGATCCTGGCCGATACCGCCCCCGGAGGCGCTTCCCACGCCTCGGATCACGGCATAGATGCGGTCTCCGTCCTTCAAGGCCTCGTCGTACCGCTTCAGCACAAAGGCCGCCGCTCCTTCAGCCGGAGGCAGTTTCCCTGCCTGCGCGGCAGAGGCCCAGCAGGCGCGAACGTCTCCGGCAAGATCCACGGCACCGACCAGCATCAAATCGACTTCGGATCTTTCCAGCATCCCGACCGCAATGTGCAGGGCCCTGAGGCAGGCGCCGGGACCGTCGGATACGGTAAAGCTCGGCCCCCCGAGCTTGAATTCCCGGGCGATCCGGCTGCCGATCACCCCGGCCAGGGCCCCAAGGGTCCGATTGGCATCCAGCGGCGGTGAACAGGCGTTTTGAACCGACGCGATCCATTTTTTGCCGGCATCGCTGTCAAACGGGATGTCCCGGATTTGCTGCCATAGCCGGGAATCGGCGCCCAGGTGCCAGCGAAGGTGAAAATTCGTGGCCTCATGGTCGAAGTCGATGCCTACCACGGCCCCCCACCGGGGGTGCTCCGAGGATCTTTCCAGGCCGGCGTCGGCAAACGCCCGGCAGGCGGTACGAAGCATGATCAGGTGCTGGGGCAGTATGTCGGCAAGTTCGCTGGGTGGAATCCGGAACTCGCCAAGCCCGACGGCCACCTCCTTTAGATACGCGCCCCGGTCCGCGCCGCGGACCAGTTCGTCGGGCAGGGTTTCTTCGATTCCCTTCCACCGGTGAGAAGGCCGCTTTCGCTTCAGATCGCCGCCGTCGAATACCGCCTGCCCGAAGGCTTCAAGCGCCGTCGCCCTGCCGAAGGCTGCTTCCATCCCGACGATGGCGACGGGCACCTGGATGCCGGTTTCTGGATGCTCGATCCTGGATGCTCGATCCTGGATCCTGGCCACCGGCTCCCGGCTCCTGGCTGCGTTTTCCAACATCCTACCTCTGTTTGCCATGGCGTAGCGAAGCGAAGCCTGGACCTCTGACCTCTGACCTCTGACCTCTGATCTCTGATCCTGCCCCTTGCCGTCGATCCATTCTTCCAGGAGCACGTGCGCATTGATGCCTCCGAAGCCAAAGGCGCTGACCGCGGCGCGGCGGGGGGCGTCCGCAGCTCGCCTGGGCCATGGTGCCGGCTCTGTCAAGACATGGAAGGGGCTGGCAGCAAGGGGGCTTCCTTTTGCGGGCGCATTGAAGTGGAGCGAGGGGGGGAGGGTTTTTCGGTCCAGGGCGATGAGGGTCTTGATGATTCCGGCAGCGCCGGCCGCCACCAGCAAATGACCGACCGTGGATTTGACTGAACCGATGGCGCAGGCGCCGGCGTCGGAATTCGAATCCTGCCAAAGGCGAACGAGGCTTTCGATTTCCGTTCGATCACCCACCGGGGTTCCGGTGCCGTGGCATTCGATCAGGTCGACATCGGAAGGTTTCCAGCCGGCATGGGCGTAGGCGGCGGTCATGGCGCGAAGCTGTCCGTCGCTGTCCGGGGCCAGCAGATTGCCCCTCATATCGTTGGAAAGGCCGATGCCGCGGACAACCCCCCAGATCCGGTCGCCGTGGTCGAGGGCGTCATTCAGGCGCTTGAGCACGAAAATGCCGCAGCCTTCTCCCACGACGAGACCGTCGGCGGATGCGTCAAAGGGGGCGCATCGACCGGACGGGGAAAGGGCCTTGAGCTGGGTAAAACCGACCTGGGTATAGAGGCAGTCGGGGCGGGAAACCCCTCCGGCCAGCATGACGTCTGCACGGCGGCTGTGAAGCTCTTCTGCGGCCAGTTTCAGGGCATACAGGGAAGAGGCGCATGCCGCGTCGAGGGTAAAGCTGATCCCGCCCAGATCGAGTTCGCGGGCGACAAGAGCGGCCGGCAATCCGGTCACCTGTGCGGCAAGGGCCGCGTCGGAACGAAAGCCTGAAATTTCCGGGCTTTTTTGGATTCGGCGCTTTAGAAACCCGAAGATCAGATCCCGGCAAAGCCGCGATGCCGAATCCGTGGGCAGGGCGATGGCGGCCAGGATGACGCCGGCTCTTTTTTTGTCGACCGGATCTGAAGCAAAGGACTTCCAGGCGCGGCGGCCGACGTGAAGAGAGAGGTGATGGAGTGGATCGAGTCTTTTCACCAGCTCGCCGCCGAGACGGAAGTCTTCCGGTTCGAAATCGAAAACCCGGACCAGGCCGGCCCGCCTGGAAACCGCCCTGTCCGGTGCGGCGGAATCGGACCAGATGCTTTCTGCGGCACCGTTTCGGCGCTCCGGTGGAATTGCGCAGATGCCCTCTGTTTTTTCGACAATCCGCTGCCAAAGGCGTTCGGGGTCCGGTGCGCCGGGGAAAACTCCGGAAAATCCGACAATCGCTATGGGTGATGCGTTATCCATGATGCGTCATTGCCTGAATCGCGGGCGGTTGTCAACGCTCAAAACCATCGACAAATCCTTGACAGGCTCACCGATATTCCCTATTGAGAAAGATTCTCATCGTATCGATCAAAGGAGATGAGCGGAAAACTGCCGGAGTTTACCCTTATACCCATGCGCCGGACCAGAAACCGGCGGGCATTGCGCGCAGTGAAACAGAAAGGACGGATACCGATGAGCGACCCATTTGAAATCGACAAACAGGACACCGAAACTCTCCGGGAAATGCTCCGCGGATCGGGATATGCCGACAAGGCCATCGACTACTACCTGGAAAGGAAAAACATGGGGGTTCTCAAGGGGGCAGATCAGGTCTCCGAGCTGACCGGCCACTGCGGGGACACCATGAAGGTCTACCTGAAGGTGAAGAACGGGCGGGTGGAAGACCTTCGCTATCAGGTGCTCGGTTGCCCGGGAGCCATCGCTTCTGCCATGGCCGCCGTGGAACTGGTTCGCGGAAGATCTCTCGAAGAAGCCAAAAGACTCAAGGACGCGGACATCTTCAGAGAAATCGAAGACCTCCCGGACCAGAAGCAGCACTGCATCCGGCTTTCGATCAAGGCGCTCCAGAAGGTCATCGACGAATATTCGGGCAACAATGGAGGCAAACCATGAGCGCCGCTCTCACAGATTCGAATTTGTTTCGCATTTCGAAATTCGTCCTTCTTATTTTTTCTTAGCAACAGGAGACCCCTTCGGGGTCCTCTACCACAAGTGGAACGGTTAGATCGCAACCAGAGGAGGTCCGGCATGCCGCTTTTTGATTTTCTTTGTCTCGACTGCAGCGAGCTGAGCGAAATCCTGGTGACCGGAGACGAAACACCTCCGGTGTGCACAAAATGCGGGAGCACCAACCTGAAAAAAATGCTCTCGGCCCATTCGAGCCTGTCTGGGCCGCGGTCGGGACAGATGCCCGGCGCCGGCGACACCGCCTGCTGCGGTTCGGCCCCCGGGGGCGCCGCAGGATGCGCAGGCCCCGGTTCCTGCTGTGGACGGCGATAGGGGCCGTTTCACCACCCGCCAATGACACCTTACAACCGCGAACAGCTCGAGGCACTTTGCATGGTGCGGAGACACCTTGATTCACTGGGCCGGGAGCAACTGCACCGGCTTTACCGCCGCATCGCCGAATACGTCTCTTTTCGCGACGAACTCGAAACATTCCTGGAAGAACGATTCGAAAAGATCTGCACGGAAAGCTGCTTTCGCAGCCGGCTGAGCGCGTGCTGCACCCGGGAGGGGATCATCGTTTTTTTCGCCGATGTCGTGGTCAATACCCTGAAATCTTCCCCGGAAGCGCTCGACGCTATCGAAGAAGCGCTGCAATCCGACAGCGGCCGCGACCAGGAATTCAAATGTGTCTTTCTGTCGGAGAAAGGGTGTATGTGGCAGGTCCGGCCGATCGTCTGCGCCATGTTCCTCTGCGACCCGGCCAAGGAGAAGGCGTTCGGCCAGGATCCGGAAACCGCCCGGCAGTGGGAGGTCTTCGAGGCCAGGCGCAAGAAATTCACCTGGCCGAACAAGCCGGTCCTGTTCGACGATTTGGAGGCCATCTTCATCGACGCCGGTCACCGCTCGCCCCTCATGCACCTCCACTTCAGCCCCGGCCTGCTGATGGTCAAAAAGGGTTTAAAATCCCGGAGGCGGGATTTTAAGCCCTGATGGTGAAAGCGAAGGCAGAAACATTGACGGCCGGCCTGAAGTGCTGGTATATTTTTTCTCCTTGTCGAGTTGACGAAAAAGGGAGCAAACCGCCGCATTTTTTTTGCCGGGATCCTGAAAGATGACAGAGCAGAAAAAAAAGCCGGACCGGGAAAAGTTTTCGGTGCAAAACGCCCCCGCCATTAAATTCCAGATCCCGCCACAGTAGCCGTCAACGGCCAATGCCTTGAACGAGGCGGCGCCTGCTGCCGGTGAGCCGGAAGCCAAGGGAAAAGAAACTGACGCTGGGCCCGGAAGAGGGTAAATGGAAAATTCTTGCCATCGATGCGACGCCGGCCCGCTGACATCGAGCCTCAGTGCTTGAAGGCGTCATTTCGCCCCTCGGGAGAATGACACATGGGCAAAATAGGTATAGCGGCCGCCTTTCTGGTGTGGGCCGTTTTGGGAGCTGTCGGGTGTTCGGGCATCCAGGTCAGCCAAGATTACGGAAAAGGCGCCGACTTTTCAGGCATTTCATCCTTTGCCTGGGCGTCTGACACCCAGGAAAAGACCGGAGATGTGCGTGTGGATAATCCGCTCATGGTCCGGCGGATCCGGGAGGCCGTGGAACAGGCATTGATCGAAAAGGGCATGCGCAAAGCCGATCGGTCCGAAGCGGACATCCTGGTGCAATATCATTATGAAATCCGGCAGAAAGTCAGATCAGACGACGTCAGGGGAGGATTCGGTTTCGGCGTCGGCACCTGGGGCCGTAGCGGCGGCATCGTGATCGGCACGGGCGGAGAGGTCCAGACCTACGACGAGGCGCTGCTGGTCATCGATCTGCTCCGTCCGGAAGAAAGCGACCTGCTTTGGAGGGGAAACGCCACCTACCGGCTGGCCGGGCATTCAAGCCCGGAAAAGACCACCGAAATGGTCAACGAGGCGATCGAGAAAATCTTCGCCCAGTTTCCGCCGGAACCGGAAACCGGCTGAGTCGGCCGACTTCGGGCAAAGTTTCATACCCGCAAAAAAAAGGGGCCGCTTCCTCCAACTTCAAGAAGCGCCCCTTTTTCTTTTTTGGTTCTTCGACGGTGCTATGAAATCACCGAAACGTTGGCGGCCGCCGGGCCCTTTTTGCCCTCTTCGATGTCAAAAGACACCCGGTCGCCTTCGTTGAGGGATTTGAAGCCGCTTGCGTTGATCGCAGAATAATGCACGAACACGTCCGATCCCCCATCCTGTTCGATGAAACCATACCCCTTGCTGTCATTGAACCACTTCACTGTTCCCTCGGCCATTGAGCCCAACTCCTTTACTAATGATTCTTGATTGATTTCAGCCTTCGCGCGTTTTCGCCGAAGTCGAAATCGGCCCGCTCCTTGAAGCGGGACTGACTATACCGCTTGCATATTCTTGAACAATATGAGGATGGAGTCAAGCCCTCTTTGTTCATTTAAAGCATTTTTATCAAGGATTCGGGGGATCCGGGGGGTCCGGGGCCAAGAGCCCGGTCTGCTCCTGGTCAGCGGATTCGGCGTCTGGATTCTCCTGAGCACCTTCGGCCGGCTCCTGGTTTTCCTCTTTTTTGGCCAGTTTTTTTTCCAGTTTTTCCTGCTTTTTTTTCGCTTTCTTGAGCTCCTTTTGCCGTTTTGCAAACTTGTGGGGGTTTTTTCTCGCCATAGGGCATGATTCCTTTCCGGTATGCGGGCCGGGCTAAAAAAAAATCCCCGTAACCCCTGAGGGCCTTGGGGAATGGGCCGAACCCTGTTCAATGTGAACTACAGGGTACAGGTCCCAAGACCAACTGGCAACGCATTTTTTCCAAAAAGGGGTCTATTTCAGGCAGACGCCTGCCTGCTTGGGGCTATCGGAAGGAGACACGGAACAGGCTTCCCCCGCTTTCCAGGCACTCCTGTCTGGAGGCGATGTGGGTGCAGGCGTCGATGCAGCCGGGGCAGACATCCGTATCTTCAGGGATCAACGGACACCGGCGGCTGCTGAAGTCGATTTCGAATCCGAGACGTTGGGAAAAGGCCTTGGCCCGGAGAAGATCGGCGCCGGTGCCGCCTGCGCCGAAGGTGTAGGGGCGGCCGGATCGGTATCGACCCGTCGACTGGGTGTGAAAAAACCCGCCGAAAATGAGCTTCTGGTTCTCTTCGGAAATCCCCACGCCGGTGTCGCGGACCAGCACTTCGGTGCGCAGATCGCCTCTTTGGCATCGTACCTCGATCCGCCCCCCGTCCGGTGTATTTTCGACTGCGTTTTTCAACAGGCCCGCAAGCACCGTTTCGATCACGACCGCATCCGAGCTTGCCGAGACCGGAGATAGGCTGCGCCGAATCTCCAGGTCGCGGCCGGCCATCTGCGCTTCGAGCGAATCGCAGACCTTTTCCAGAATCCGGTCGATGTGGATGAGCGAGATGTCGACCTCCTGAACCGCGAACAGCCCCTCGATCCGGTCCCGGATACGAAAAATGGCTTCGGCAATCTCGGCCGGAGCGAATTCGCCGGTCTCCGCCACCAGGTCTGCAGCGTCTTCCACGATTCGGAGCACTACATCTCGATCGTTTTCGTCGCTGGAGTTGAGCACGTCACCGATTTTGCGCTGAAGGTCCAGGAGCCGGGTGATGTTTCTCTCTCCCCGTTCCAAAGTGTTCCGCCAAGAGTCGGCCGGTGAATGTTCAATGTCCCGGGCCAGCAGGCGCAGGCTGCCGGAGATGACAGCCAGGGGCGTTTTCAGCTCGTGGGAAAGGTGGTGCAGAATGCGGTGCTTGGCCTTGTCCATGGACCGAATTTGGTCGAAGAGTTGCGCGTTTTCCAAAGCAACGGCTACGAAATGGGAAATGGCGGTGAGAAGATCCAGATCCTCTTTCGTGTACTCGCCCTCGATTTTGTTCAAGGATTCCAGCGCACCGATACAGTTGCCCGCCCGGTTGATCAGCGGAATGCACAAAATATTTCGGGTTCGAAATCCGCTGATTCGGTCGATACCGTTATAAAAGCGCGGATCGCCGTAGGCGTCGGCAATGACCACCGGCTCCCGGTGATGAAACACCCAGCCGGCCACGCCCTGGTCGACCGATATCCGGATCTTGTCCCGATCGATGCCGGTGCCCACGAAGGACCAAAGCTGGTCGGTGTCCGGGTTGTGGAGAAAGACCGTGGTCCGCTCGGTCTCCATGATCCGGTTGGTTTCGACCATGATCGTGGAAAACAGGCGGGCCAGGTCGGTTTCCGAGGTCAGGATCCGGCCCACCCGGTACACTTGGTGGTAGCGCCCCAACCGCTTGCGAACCTCGAAATCCTCCCGGCGCCGGCCGATACTTCGTTTTCGTTGGCCTGCACCGGACACCGCCCCTCGATTCATGGCATCCCTCCCGGGAATTAGGATGGTACCTGGACGGAGAACGAAACGATGGAATCTTTTCCGGGTTCGGCGGCGCAGAGACGATTTTCGCTCCGAACAAATGTCCTAGGCGCTTGAGAAGGAGGGGATCAACCAAAACCGGATGCCTACTAAAAACCATCCTCGTGAAATTCTGTCAACAGGCTTGTTCGCGGATGTGTCATGAGAAGTTTCTTTTGCATTGAAAACCGGTCGCAGTTCCGATGAGACTGAACTCACCATGAAATATTCAAAAGACGAGTGGAAGCAGCACTTCAGCCGTCTCCAGAAATGGATCCTCGCGGCAAAAATGAACGGGGACGGGGATGATTTTATGCGTTTCTAAGTGAGTAAACATGAGAGAAAAAAGTGGGTCAAATTTTAATATATTACAAATTGAGAGGTTTAAACCATCTACAATTTTTTCTTCAGGCTAACTGATAGCACATTTTTTCTTTCATAGCGACGGAGTCGCGTCTCATAGAGAATCGCCAGATTCTCTATTTCGGCTATCCGACTTTCAGCCGACAATTCGAGTACGACCTGCTCGACCGGGTAAAAAAAGAGACCGACGTGCTTTCCGATACCGAAACCCGGCAGCGCAGCTACCTCTACGATGCGGCCGGCAATGTCGTGGAATCGCTGGACGAAGAAAACAACGTCACCCGGTACGCGTACGATTTGCTGGGCCGGCTGGCAACGCTGATCGACCCCCTTGAAAACGAGACCCGCTACACCTACGACGACCGGGGCAACCTGCTCTCGGTGCGGGACCCCATGGGGCGGACGACCTACCATGCGTACGACCGCAACAACCGCTTGGTCAAAACCATCCGCCCGCTGCTCGAAGAAACCACGTTCGAATACGATGCCAACGGCAACCGATCGGCGGTGGTCGACAGCATGGGCCAGCGCATCGAATTCGACCACGACGCGGCAAACCGGGTCAGCCATTTTCGGTACTACGAGGCGGAGGATCTTTCCACACCGGTAAAAACCGTCGATTTCACCTATGACGAGATCGGTAATCTGACCGGCTACAGCGACGGCATAACCTCGGCTGATTATACGTATGATGCACTTTCCCGGAAGCTTTCGGAAACCGTCGACTACGGTGAATTGTCGCTATCCTAAGGCTATACCTACGACGCTAACGGCCAGAAAAAGACCTTCACCGGCCCGGACGGGGTGACGATCTCCTACACCTACGACGAAAACAACCGGATCAGCGGCGTCACGGTGCCGGGGCAGGGGACAATCAGCTACAACGTCTACGAGTGGAACAGCCCGGCAAAGATCACGCTGCCCGGCGGTTCGGTAGTCGATACTCAGTACGATCCACTGATGCGGATCAAAGAGATCTCTTCAAAAGACCCGGGCGGCAACCCGCTGGTCACCCGGGGCTACACCTATTCGCCGGCCGGCAACATCACAGAAAAGCAGACCGAGCACGGCTCCTACAACTACAGATACGACGATCTGTACCGGTTGACGGAAGCTCTTAACCCGCTCTCTGCAGATGAGCAATACACCTACGATGCCCTGGGCAACCGCCTGATCTCGGCCGCGCACGACGACTGGCAGTACAACGAAAACAACGAGCTGACGGGCCACGACGGCGTCTCTTTCACCTACGACGACAATGGGTATGTGACGGGCCGAACAACGCCTTCTGGCACCCAGCAGTTTGTTTACGACGTGGAAGGCCGGATGGTCCGGGTGGATGACGGTGCAGGCGCCGTCGTTGGCAAATACTACTATGATCCATTCGGCAGAAGGCTTTGGAAGGACGTTGACGGACAGAGGACGTATTTTCTATACTCCGATGAAGGATTGATCGGAGAATACGACGCGGCCGGCACAGAGCTTCGCACTTACGGGTACGTGCCCGGCGGCATGTGGAGCACCGATCCGCTCTTTCAAAAATCCGCAGGCGCCTACCGCTGGTACCGAAACGACGCCCAGGGCACGCCGCAGAAGATCACCACCGCAAGCGGGGCCGTTGTCTGGTCCGGCATATACGATGCGTTCGCCAATGTGCAGGTCAGCGCCCAGGCCGGCTTTAACAACAACCTGCGCTTTGCCGGCATGTACCATGACGAAGAAACCGGCCTGTACTACAATCTCCACCGCTACTACGACCCGCAGACCGGCCGGTATCTCCAGACCGATCCGATGGGCGATGGGCTGAACCTGTACATCTATGCCTATGGCCATCCAAACGGCCTGGTTGATCCGCTGGGGCTGTGTGTCGCACATCCCATATTGGCAGGGGCGGGAATGGTTCCGATATTGGGGCTTATCCCGGATCTGATCGATACCGGCTGGTACATGCTCGAAGGCAATTGGGGAGAAGCCGCAATAGCTGGATCAGCAGCAATCCCCATTGCCGGGCTATTTACACGAGGGGGGCAGTATGTCTATAAAGTAGGAAAGTGGCTGTCAAAGAGTGAAAAGGTCAAAGATTTAGCTAAAATCGTCAATAATCGGCGGAAGACAATGAATCTGAAATCAATTTGATCCCATGGGACATATAGGCCTTTACCTTAAAGCGATGATTTTAGCCCTCAAATAGAGCTTTTAAATCGAATTTTCAGGTCAATTTTTAGAAGAATCGTATTTGTTACAAAGAGTTAGCTTGGGCGACCCCCACAAACCACCGTAGAGATCAGAAAACGGGGCAGCGGCACCGCTATGATGCCCGAAGCATAATTGATCACCGAGAAGGATGATTTTGTATGGTGTTTTGCGATCCGGTGTCAAAGCAATCCTAGTTCAGGCACACATCCGGCGCTTTCGGCGGTTTTCCGGTTCTGGCCAGAAGTTCGTATTTTGCTTTGATCAGCCCGAAGGGCTCCTTTTGCCGGATTTCCTCCAGGTACCGGTCCGGCAGGTACCAGCGGCGGTCATGCATGCCGATGCTTTTGAATATTTCGCAGTTCATCGCCACCATCAGGTCAAACGCTTTCTGCTTCATGCCCAGGGCCGAAGACGCCATGTCCACCTGGGTGAATCCATGGGCCTCGGTCACGTAGACGGTTTTTTGATATCGCGGCTTAAGGACCTCTTTTTCGAACAAGATGCCTTCGTCCCGGTACAGCAGGTCGGTGGTGCGCAGCACCAGGACTGACAGCAAGGAGGCGATCTGTCTATTTTGACTGGCTGCCGGAATATCCCTCAGCGGCAGGTCGGGATTCTTTTGGATGAACGCCTCACAGTCCCTCCAGATGCGTTCGGCCTGCCGATCCGGGATTCTCCTTGCCCCTCCTTCGTCGTAGATCTTGCGGCTTCTTCCAAGATATTTTTTCGCACCGACCCCGGCGTAGTGCTGGAGGAACGTCAGCGCCTCTTTGACCTCGGCAAAGCGCGTGTAGCCGGGCTTTTTCCCGTACAGTGATTCCTTCATTGCTGCAAGTTCACCGCTGCGGCCTTCATCGGCCAGTCGTTTGACTCGCTCCTGCAGTTCGATCACCTTTTCGTACCGCTTGCCGGAAACGCTTTTCAAATCGCCCGTTTCATATCGGCCGACGACCTGGTCCAGCAAAAAGGTGGGATGGATGCCCAATTCCCTTTTCAGATAACCCAGGGCGGGCCGGATGGCAGAATAGGGGACTCGATCAGGGACAGCGGTCCTTTTGTGCTCGACAACCCATTGTCGCACCGTGTCGGGGTCGAGCCCTTGGGCGGCAAGCTTTTCTTCCATGAGCTTCGCCAGCCGGAAATCGACCATGGGGGTCTGGCCGTTGAAGATCCGGTAGTCGATCTTCCTGGATCTGCTTCCCGGATAGAATTCCCGGAACAGGTCGGCCTTGGTGACCCCGTCCATCAGGTACAGATACAGATCGACCATCGCCCGGAAATAGGCGCCGTCCACCTTGAACAGGGCATCCCGAGGCGGCTCCTGCCGGAACAGCTTCCGGTAGTTCAAGGCTGACAGGGTGTTCACCCGGCCGTGGACGACGTTGTAGACAAGAAGGTAGGGCAGGCCCGCGCGCCTGGCCACAGATGAGACAGAGGCGGCATCGACCTCGTTTTGCAGGAACGCCAGATTTTTCTCCGTCGGCCGGACCGTGCGGGGAACGACCTGAATTTTCTTTTGATATTCATTCATGGTCGCAATCCATGGGAACATTCCGCTGAATAGTTAGAGGTTGTCCGATTTACACCACGCTCCGCCTTGTCTACTTGACTTGCTGGGATGAGCATCTGTCAAAAGTACGGATAGGGCATTACGCATATCCTTAGTCCGGGGTCCGGGATGGAATCCGGACGGCGCAGCCGCCTGTGATAAAAGCGCAAGGCGATTTTATCCTTTCATGAAGGACGGAACATGAAATACTCAAAAGACGAATGGAAGCAGCATTTCACCCAATTTCCGAAGTGGATCCTCATCCTGATCCTGGTCCTTCTCTTCGGCCGCTTCGTTGTCATCGCGGTGTTTCACTGGATGTTCGGATAATAAAACCGCTTCGCGCTTTTATCATAGGCGGCTGCGCCGCATGATTTTGGAATAATCATTGCTTCCTTCTTTTCCAAAGATGTCAACGCTCTTCCACAATTTGACGCGGAATGTCGAATTCGGTCGTCATGATTATATCACCTCAGATCTCCATGGGTGATTTGATAAAAGGAGGGGCCGTTTAATTTAACGCGCTTATCCGGAGTCCTCCAGCTTGGAGCCGCCGGAGGCCGAGGGGTGTGGGCTTCGGAGGGCCACGCGCCGTCGTGGCCGGGATTTGGTCGTTGCCGGCAACGCGGACTAGACTGCGCGCGTCCCTCCACCGCCTCCGGCTCGAGTCTTTTTGAGTGTTTTTTAGGCGGGAGCCTTCTCCGGCTTGAAGGCGGCGATCAAAGACGGATCCATGACCGCTTCATAGCCGGTGAGCCGGGCGATAAGATTTCTTTCGGCATCCACGAAGGAAAAATCGCCCTTCACCCGTTTTTCGGAAGTCTCGTTGATTTGAAGCACGGCCGTGATCCCGCTTTCGGGAAACGCCCGGTACTGGCGGTAGGAGGCACCGTAGCTGGGCAGCGACGGCTTACCGAAGCGCTCGCAGCACCAGATGGTCGACATCTGGAAGGCGCAGTCGAGGACCAGCGGATCCAGGACCCATCGCTCGTAGGGCGGCTCCTTGATCCACCGTTCCGGGCTGGGGGCGGAGGAAAGTTCGGCCCTCATCCCGGAAGACGAAAAGGCCAGGATGCGCCGGATTCCCTGAAGGTGGCTGCCGTGAAAAAGAAACTTCCGGTAAGCGTCTTCGACGCTTCGGTGATACGGGGCTTCGTCTGCAAAGACCGGAAGGGTGAACGCCGGGGGCTGAATCGGTCGCTCGGAGAGCACGGCCCTGGCCCTGTAATGCACCACTTCGGTGCCGTCGTGGACGCCGTCCCGGATCTCCACGTCCGCCAAAAACAGGTCTTCCTTTTTTGCCGCCTTGCCGGACAGAAGCCGCACGAGGCGCTTTTTTGCATCGAGACGGATGCCCTTGAGCACCCGGATGTCGTCCAGGCCAATCAGTGAAAGACCCGGGTTTTCCTTCAATGCGCCGTGGCCCAGCCAGTCGGCCATCAGGGCGAAGGGAACCACCGGCTTTCCGTCCAGTACGTGGGAGCCGAACACCGGCCAGCCTTCCACGTCGAACTCTTTGGCCAGGGTGAGGGTAAGATCGCCGCCCGCGGCAGCCGGCGCAGGATCTTCTTTGGCGGCTTCGATGGAGGCCCCGGCCACGATCTCCACCGGGTCTTCCGGCGGGGCGGTCAATTCCCGGACCAGAAACGCTGCGCCGGCTTCCGGTGAAATGAGGTCGATGCCGCGGCGGGCAAACTCCCGTTTCAGCGCGGAAGAGACCATGCCGCCGTCCCACGGCCCCCAATTGACGGCGCAGACCCGGCAGCCGGGCCGGTTTGCCGCCTCTTTCTGGGCGATCTTGTTGAGCACCTCGTTGGCCATGGCATAGTCGGCCTGGCCGCGGTTGCCGAACCGGGCGGCCACCGAAGAAAACAGCACGATAGCGCGGACAGGATCCTTGGCTGTCGCCTCCAGTACCGATAAGATTCCCCGAACCTTGGTGGAAAACACCCGGTCGAACTGCTCTGCGGTCTTTTCCACGATCAGCCGGTCTTCCAGCACGCCGGCGCCGTGAACCACGGCCGTCACCGGGCCGTAAAAGGTGCGCACCTCCTCCAGGATCGAGGCGAGCATCGACGCGTCCCGGACGTCGGCGGGAAAATAGCGGACCCGGGCGCCGCTGTTCTCGATCCGGGCGATCGTGTTTGCGATCTCCCGTGCGGCGGCGATTTCCCGGTAGGCGGATTCCAACTCGGCAGGCAAGGGGCGTCTTGCCGAAAAGCGGTATTGCAGGAGCGCTTTTTTAATTTCAGGCGCTTCGGTAAGGCCTTCGAGCCATGAGGGCTCTTTTCCGGGCGCCGGAGTCCGGCCCAAAAGAATCAGAGCGGAGCCGAAGCGTTTTGCCAGGGCGACAGCCGCTTCGGCGGTCACGCCCCGGCCGCCGCCGGTGACCAGCACCACGTCCTCTTCGGTAAACTCCGCTGCATCCGGGGCACCTTCGGAAAACGGGGCCGGCCGAAGCCCGACCGCCATGCGCCCCTTTTCAGAAAGCCCTACCTCGGTTTCATCGTCGCCGGACAGGATCTCTTCGACGACCTTCTTTGCGATCGATGTCGTTTTGGTCCAGGAGGGATCGATGTCGATGGCCTTGCAAAAGACCTTCGGCCACTCCACGGCCGCACATTTGACCAGACCGGCAAGGCCGCCGACCAGGGGATCGAATTGCCCGGCGCCGGAAAAGCCGAAAGCGCCGTCTATCCGGGAGATCCCGGCAAAGACGCAAAAGCCTTCGGCAGCGGATGGCGCCAGGAACTTTCCGGCCGCTGATGCCGCCAGAAGCGCGTGTTTCAGCATAGCAGCGCCGTCGCCGCATTCGCTGTCGGCCACGATCACGAGGCCGGCGGCGTCCGAAAAATCGGTTTCCGGCTCGGACAGGGAAACTTCTTTTGCCGAAAGTCCGGTCTGGGAAAAAGCGGTGCAGACCGCAGCGGAAAGACCGGAGCGGTCCCGGGTCACGTAGATCTTTCGGCCTTTTGCCGGCTTCGGGGGCGTGTCGCTGCTATACCTTGCCCGTTCGACCATCGAAACGGTCCGGCGGATAAGCGGAGCCGTCGGGGCCGCTGCTTCCGGTTTTGCACAGGTACCTGTCTGTGCCGTTGCTGCCGGTGCCTGAGCTGCGGCGCTGCCTTCTTCGCCGGCCAGAAATTCTGCGATCTGGTTCAGTGTGCGCAGGGTGCCCATCATGTCCGGGGTGACCTGGGGCAGGCCGGGCATCCGCTCCTCTACGGTGGAAAGGATCTCCACCCGCTTTATCGAATCGATGCCAAGATCGGCCTCGATGTCCATGTCGCCTTCGATCATCTCGGCCGGATACCCGGTCAGCTCCGAGACCACCGCCAGCAGGGTCTCGCGGATGCGGCCCGTCTCCTTGTCCGATGGGGCCGCACCGGCTTGCAAACAGGGGCCGGGGGCGCGGCAGGTGTTATCGGGCGGAGCTGCGGCGCTGCCTTCTTCGCCGGCCAGAAATTCTGCGATCTGGTTCAGTGTGCGCAGGGTGCCCATCATGTCCGGGGTGACCTGGGGCAGGCCGGGCATCCGCTCCTCTACGGTGGAAAGGATCTCCACCCGCTTTATCGAATCGATGCCAAGATCGGCCTCGATGTCCATGCCGCCTTCGATCATCTCGGCCGGATACCCGGTCAGCTCCGAGACCACTGCCAGCAGGGTCTGCTCGATAAGGGTCCGATCCTTTGAAAGGAGAGCCGGAGCGCTGCCGGACGGCTGGTGTCCGGCCCCCTCCGTCTCAGCCGGCAATTCAGGGTCGGGCGCTGCTTCAGGTGATCGCGGTTCGACCGGTGGGCCGTCATGTTCGGGTTCGGGCCGGTCCGCGGTCCCTTCTCTGCGGGGGGAGGGCTGGTACATTGCAGGCTGTGTGGCTTCGGCCATCGGGGTTCGTTTTGCCACCCCCTGGCTGTTTTCGATCAGCCGCTGAAGGTTTCGGGCGGCCTCGGCCTGGATGTCCAGAAACTTTTCATGGGCACGGGCGGTCTGCTCCTGGAGGGCCTGCATCGACCGGAGCCCTTCTTGCAGTACCCGGAAGGCATTCTGCAGACCGGACGGCGGGTTATTTTTCACGGGGTTGTCATTGCTCATGGGACGATTCGTTTTCTGTTGGGGTTGATTGGTTCGGGCATGAGCGGACGCCTCCGCCGGTTCGTTTGCATCCGAGCCATGCTGTGGATGGGAGGGCCGAACAGGGACATGCGCCGGGATCGGTTGAGAAGTTGGAGGCTCTTTTCGTGGAGAAGTTTGCTGCTTGAGGTTGGCGCCGCTGATCGGGATTTCCATTTTCGGGATCCGTGCTTTCCGGGGCTGAGATTCCCAGCGGGTCAAATCCACGGAGAAACCGAGTGCGGCAAGCCGGCACAGCGTTCGGGCCAGGTCGAGGACACCGCCTCCGGGTTTTCCTGCCGCCGCGTCCAGTGTGAGCACCGACGCCGGCTTTTCCGCCAGGTTGGCGCGCGCAAGACCTGAGAGCACCCGGCCGGGGCCGACCTCGAGAAAGACCCGACAGCCGGACTCGCAGAGCGCATCGATTTCCCCGACGAAATCCACCGGATGGGCGATCTGCTCGCCCAGTAGCCTTCCGGCCGCTTTCGCGTCTTGCGGGTATCGGCCTGCGGTGGTGTTGCTGTAAACCGGAATCCGCCCCGGGGTAAGGGGCGCTTTTCCAACGGCTTTTAAAAAGGGTCTGGCGGCTCCGGCCACCAGGGCGCTGTGAAACGCGGCGGCCACCGGCACACGCACCGTGCGCCATCCTTTTTTTCGACAGGTTTCTTCGGCCTCGGCCACGATGGCTTCAGGACCTGAAAGAACCCCCTGCTCGGGGGCGTTCCGGTTGGCCAGCACCAGCTCCGGAGACCATTTTTCGACCAGGGCTTCGATCTCGGCGATCGGGGCCCGGACCGCGAACATGGTGCCCGGATCGCTGCCGGCGCCGGCCGCAGCCATGAGGCGGCCCCGAGTCCAGGCAAGCTCGGAAAAGCGGTCTTCGTCCAGCCATCCTGCGGCACACAGGGCGGTCAGCTCTCCGAAGCTGTGCCCGGCAAAGGCGTCGGCGGACACTCCGAAGCGCTCCAGCACCCGCCACATCGCCAGGCTCACCGCGCCGATGGCCGGCTGGGCGATATCGGTGGGGCGCAGCCGCTCGGCAGCCCGGTCGTCTTTGATTCGGGGATAAAGAAGCGATGCGAGCGGCTTTTCGGCGGTTTCGAATCCCGAAAACCGGGACACGGCCCTGAAAGCCTCCGGAAACAGGCAGACCAGCTCCAGCCCCATGTCGGGATACTGGCTGCCCTGGCCCGGAAACAAGACGGCCAGCTTTCCCGGAGGCGCCGTCGGTCCGCCGGCAAAAATATCCTCGGTCGATAAATGCAAGAAATCCGGATCCTCGGCCATTCGGGCGGCTGCAGAGCGGATCTTTTCCAGCATGTCGGCCGGATCCTGCCGGGGGTCTGCCACCGCCAGCAGACGCATGCGGGAAGCCGCGGAAAAACGGGTTCGGGAGTCGACCGCCGCGCGCCTCGTTTCTTCTTCGGGTCGGCGGCTTTCGGAAACCCGGCGGCAGAATTCCGCCGCCTGCCGGCTTACCGCATCCGGTTCCGCCCCGCTGAAAGCGATGATTTCGCAGGTGCCGTCCCATGCCGGTTCGGTCTTTTCGGGGGTCGCCTCTTCGAGCACGGCGTGATAATTGCTCCCGCCGAAACCGAAACTGCTCACCCCGGCCCGGCGGGGATGTCCGCCTGTTTCGATCCAGGGCCGTGCTTGGTCCGAAAGGTAAAAGCGGCTGTTTTCGATGTCCAGGTTCGGATCGACCGGATCGGCCTTCAGGGTCGGCGGCAGTACCTTGTGATACAGCGCCAGGGCGGCCTTGATCAGCCCGGCGGATCCGGCGGCGGCCTTGGTGTGGCCGATCATCGATTTGACTGAACCGAGGGTGCACGCAAGTCCGCCGCCGTGGGGATCGAGCGTCTTTTTCAAGGCCTTGAATTCGACGGCATCACCGACGCGGGTCCCGGTGCCGTGGGCTTCCACAAGCCCGACGGTGCGCGGATCGACGCCCGCCTCTTGGTAGGCCCGCTTTAGGGCAAGCATCTGGCCCTCGACCCGGGGGGCGTATATGCTCTGGGATCGGCCGTCGCTGGCCGTGCCCAGCGCCCGGATCACGGCATAAATGCGGTCGCCGTCTTTTCTGGCGTCTGCAAGCCGCTTGAGTGCGACAATGCCGACTCCTTCTCCGAGAACCGTCCCGTCGGCCCCGGCGGAAAACGGTTTGACGTCCCCGGATTTGGAGAGCACGCCGGTCCGGGAAAAACACATGTGCATGAAGATGTCGTTCAAAGTATCGACGCCGCCGGAAAGGGCCATGTCGCTTCGGCCGGCGGCCAGTTCCATCATGGCCAGGTGAAGGGCGCTCAAGGAGCTGGCGCAGGCGGCGTCGACCGCGCAGTTGGTTCCGCCCAGGTCGAGGCGGTTGCTGATCCGGCCGGCAACCACGTTTCCCAGGAGCCCCGGAAAGGAGTTTTCCTGCCAGGAGACGTAGCTTGCGGCGATTTTTTCCATGACCGCGTCGGTTTTTTCGGAGGAAACTCCGGCTTCTTCCAGGGCCCGGCGCCATATCGGATGCCCGAGGCGCGCCCCCAGGGGAACGACCAGTTCCTGGGTTCCGGTGACGCCTAAAATAACGCTGGTTCGATTGCGGTCGAAGACCGTTCCGTCTCCGTATCCGGCATCATCCAGGGCCATCTTGGCGACAATCAGGCCCAGAAGCTGAGAGGTGTCCGTGGCTTCAAGAATCGCCGGCGGAAGGCCGAATTCGGTGGGATCGAAGGGGACGGCGGAAAGATATCCACCCCGGCTGCAGTACACATGATCCGGCTTGTTCGGATCCGGGTCGAAATAGTCCCTGGCCGACCAGTGGGAGTCGGGAACCTCGGTCACCGCATCCTCCGCCCGGAACAGCAGCCGCCAGTACCCCTTCAGATCGGGGGAGCGGGGAAACATGGCGCCGATGCCGATAATCGCCACCGGGGTGCAGGATGCGTTTTCGTTTGGTTTCATTTTTATTTCCATTATAAAAATTCACCACGAGAGCGCCGAGAGCGCAGAGGGCGAAGAGAAAACGATGTCGGCAAACAGATTATTGATCAGTGATTCAACAGCAACATATCTTTTTCTCCGCGTCCTCTGCGTCTCTGCGGTGGAGCCCTCAGTTGGCCAGACTGGTCCCGTAAATGCGCTCCATCAAACGCTCCAGCCGGATGGGTCGAAACCGACCGGCGCCGTGCGGAAGCGAGGCTCCCTGGCTGCGGAGCCATGCGGCGCGCGTGGCCGCGCATGCCCCGGTCAGAAGATTCATGGCGACAGCCACCACTGTCCGGTTTTCCGGTTGTTCCAGAAACGTGCCCGCACACCAGCGGTTGAAGGCGCCGATCGCCGGCCCGCACCAGATCTGGTAGTCGATCTGCCGGGTCGGGTCGCCGGCGTTTGCCCAGCCCGAGGATCGTCCCAGGTAGGACCGGAACACCAGGGCCATCCGGTGCCGGGGATCGGTCTCTGCTTTTCGGACCTGCTTCGGGTCCCGCTGCTGGAAAAACCGGCAGGTCTGCTTCCATTCTTCATCCAGGGAGCCTCGGAAATAGTCCCGTTCGAGCACCGTTCGCTCTGCTTCGGGGAGTGCCTCCAAAGACGGGTATCCTCTGAACAGTTCATAGAGCTTGGCCGCCCGCTGGGGAAACATGGTTCCCCGCTTGAGCACCTGAACCTTGACGCCCATTTCGAACATGTCTGCCGAGGGCGCCATGGTCACGTCCGCCTGCTCGGCTTGGGCGAGCAGGCGCCGAACCGTCTCGGAAGTGCCGGCTTCGCGGCAGGCCTGGTTGACGGTGCCGGTCAGAACGAAATCTGCGCCCATGGCAAAGGCAGCGGCGGCAGCGGCCGGGGTGGCGATTCCACCGCCAAGCCCCACACACGGGGGCCGGCGGTAACGGCGGCGCTGCTGCAGCTCGTCGCGCAGGGCAAGCATGGTCGGCAGCAGGGTGACGGCCGGCCGGTTGTCCGTGTGGCCCCCGGAGTCGGCCTCGGCGGTCATGTCTCCGGCAACCGGGACCGATTCGGCCATCCGGGCCTGTTCCTCGGTCAGCTCTCCGGAGGAAACCAGCTCCCGGAGAAATTTTTCCGGGGCAGGGGAGAGAAACTTTCGGGCCACTTCCTCGCGGGAAACCTTGGCGACGACCCGGTTGCGGCAGACGATGTCGCCCTCCGGATCCCGGGCGATCCCCTTGAGACGGTACCGGACCAGGGGCAGGGTTATGCCGAGATACGCGGAGGCGCTGACGAGCCTGACGCCGTGGTTCAGGTACAGGTCGACTGTGGCCGCCTCCAGGTCGGGTTCGTAGGGGCTGTGGATCAGGTTGAACCCGAACGGGATATCCATGGCCGCAAGCTGGTGGACGGCGGCTTCGATGTCGGCCAGGCAAAGGCCGGCGGCGCCGAAAAAACCGATCATCCCTGCTTCTCCGGCCGCCCTGACCATGTTCACGGAGGTGATGCCGTTGGCCATGGCCCCCATGACATAGGCATATCGCAGGCGGTGGGTCTGCTTAAAGGAGCGGCTGCCCAGATTTTCGGGAAGAAGCGCCGGGGCGAACCCTGCAAGGGGCACAGGCCGGCTGCTTCCGGCGCCTGCGGCCGAAGCTTCCCCCTCCAGGAGCAGCTTTCCGCCTTTTGCCACTGCCGGGCTTCCCCGATGGTCAACGAGGACAACGGGGTTTCTAAGATCCAGCATGGCGGATCGAACAGCGTCCGTGCCGGTTTCGATCGGATGCGCTGCCGGCATCCAGAAGATGGTTGACCGATGATCATTCATGACGGTTTTGTCTGTATTCTGCGACTGAAATTGACCGAATCATAAAGGTTCATCAATACCGTGAACGCGATGATGGATTCAAGTGAAAACCGGTGTTGCCGCTGAAAAAAAGGAACCGATTTCAGTCAAGCAGGATGGGGGAAAAGCGGCGATGAAAACTACAACATTCTGTGTTCAATAAAAAAATATAGCTTTTATGACACTTCGTAAAAATATAAATTTATCGTATGACGTGTCAAGAATAAATGGAGTATAGCGTTTTTTTCGGGGTACGCCAGAGGCAATTTAGCACTTTTCGACCGATCCGACGAAGCGGCCGGTCCGTTTTTGGCTCGATGCGTCATAATTTTTGGCCCTTTGCGTCATCTTTTGAGTTAACTCCGAAAAGCGAATATCGTGCTTCGAATTTTTCATTCTTCATCCCCTATGGCAGCGACAATTGCCTCTGACCGGGTCCTGAGGACCGGGATTGTGAGACTGCATTCAACCCCGGGGATGATATTTTTCGTGGATCTTGCGGACGCGGTCACGGGCGAGGTGGGTGTAAATCTGGGTGGTCGCGATGTCGGCGTGGCCGAGCATGGTTTGAACCGCCCTCAGGTCGGCCCCCCCCTCCAGCAGGTGGGAGGCAAAAGAATGGCGCAGGGTGTGGGGGGTGACCGGTTTTCGGATGCCGGCCTTCATACCGTATTTTTTCAGAAGCTTCCAGAAGCCCTGGCGGGTCATGGGGCGGCCTTTTCGGGCGATGAAGAGATAGGGGCTGACCCGGCTGCCAAGCTGGCGCTGCCTGCCCATCGCCAGATAAGATTCGATCCGGCCCCTGGCATGGGTGCCGATGGGAACGATGCGTTCCTTGCTCCCTTTTCCCCGGGCGCGAACGAACCCGGCCTCGATGTTCACGTCCTGTACCCGGATGTTCACCAATTCGGAAACCCGCAAGCCCGCTGCGTAGAGCAGCTCGATCATGGCCACGTCCCGGGCGCCGATGGGCGTCGACGGATCCGGCGCCTGGAGCAGGGTGCGAACATCGTCCATGGAAAGGACGTTGGGCAGTTTGAGGCCGGCCCTTGGAAGATCGATCATGCGGGTCGGATCGGTTTTAAGAACGCCCTCCCCAACCAGAAACCGAAAAAACCCCCGCAGGGTGACCAGATGCCGCGCCCGGCTGCGGGCCTCCAGTCCCTGCTCCCGCAAGTGGATCAGATGCCGCAAGATCAGCGGCGCATCTATGGCCTGGACCTTTTCGACCCCCGCCCCCTGAAGAAATGAGAAAAAACCGGACAGATCGGCGCTGTAAGCCGAGAGGGTGCGGTCGGCCAGGCCTTTTTCCACCAGCAGGTAGTTCAAAAAGCGGTCTGAGAGAAGATCGAGTTGGTTCATGGGATTTGGTTGGTTGGTTGAATCGTCGATTCGTCAAATGGTTGATTGGTTGATTGGTTGAATGGATGAATGGTTGACCAGTCAATCTGTCAACCAACCACCCAGATCCACCGGAAGCGCATTGAGCACCTCTGCGCCGTTTTTCCGGACCACCACCATGTTTTCCAGGCGAATGCCGCCCCACTCGGGCAGATAGATCCCGGGCTCCACGGTAAAAACCATGCCGGGCTCCAGAATATCGTCCCGGATCGGGCTCAGCCGGGGCGATTCATGAACCGCCAGGCCGGCGCCGTGTCCGAGTCCGTGGCCGAACTTTCCCGCAAATCCCGCCTGGTCGATATGATCCCGGGCGACTTTGTCAACCTGTTTTCCGGAGATCCCGGGTCGGATTGCTTCGATCGCCTTTTGCTGGGCCTCGAAAACCGCGGAAAAAACCGTTCGAAAGGCGTCATCCGGTTTTCCGATGACCACGGTTCGGGAAATATCGCTGCAGTAGCCGTCAAGCCTGGCCCCCCAATCGAACAGGATCGGTTCGCCTGCGGCGATCCTCCGGGCTCCGGGAACTGCGTGGGGAAGGGCGGCGTTCGGCCCCGCCGCGGTGATCACGGGAAACGAGAGCCCCTCGGCGCCGGATTCGCGCATGGCCCGTTCCAGATCCCAGGCCAGATCGGCTTCCGATCGGCCGGAAGACAAAGATCCGAACAGCTTTTCGAAGGCTGCCTCCGCCAGCGAAAGGGCCTGCCGGAGGGCTTCGATTTCGGCCTCGCTTTTTTTGAGCCGGAGCGCTTCCACGAGGTTTTCCGTGTCCAACAGCTCGGTCTTCATGCCGGCCTTGGACAGGGCCTCGCCCATCTGGTTCGACTGCTGCACCGACAGGCGAACGCTTTCAAATCCGAGACGGCCAAGATCCAGGCCGCGCAGGATCTCGGGAAGCTCCTGGGGAAGGCCTTTTTTATAGATGAACCGCTCCCATTGCGGCGCCTCCCGCTGGGCCTGGAGTTCGAACCGGGAGTCGGTGGCGAGCACCCTGCGGTCGGCGGTGATCAGCAGGGCGCCGGCGGTTTCGTCGAACTGGGTATCTTCAGCGGAGAACCCGGACAGATACCGGCGGTTTTCCGCCACGCTGACCATGAAGCCGTCCAGATGCTGTTCGGCCATCTTTTCCCGGATCCGTTGAATGCGGGAGTCATAATCATGCAGAGTCATCGTCGATCCTCGATCAGGCGGCTTGTGGGATTGGATTGAAATTTCGTGCTCCGCAGAATATAAAAGAGAATAAACTTCACCATTTCAAAATAAATCGGGCTTTGCAGTTCAAATTTTTTTCGCACCGCCAGGTGCACAGATCCGTTTGAAGATCTCCGCCAACGCCTCAGATCTTCAACCGGATCGGGAGGTGACGCCGTGACCATCGAAACCCATCAGAAAATCGATCCGGCCCTTTGCGGACGAGCCGTAGCGCTGGAAAAAGACGCCAGCCAGGTGGAGCTGAAGACCCTCGAACAGATGAGCGTCGACGACAGCGGCTTGGTTCACGGGGGGTTTGTCTTCGGCCTGGCCGACTATGCCGCCATGATCGCCGTCAACCACCCGAACGTGGTTCTCGGCGGGGCCGAGGTCCGCTTTCTCAAGCCCGTCCGGGTCGGGGAACGGCTGCTGGCGGTGGCCCGCGTAACAGCCGCCGAAGGAAAAAAGCGGGTTGTGCCCGTCATCGTGGAACGCGAAGGCGAAAAGGTGTTCGAGGGCACCTTTTCCTGTTTCGTCCTGGACCGCCACGTGCTGGACTGAGAGGCCCTTTGCCGGCGCACCGTCTGCCGCGCTCACCGCTTTTTCTTTCCATTGATGTCGGAAATCATGTCGGCAAGTTCGGTGGCAATTTTCGAAATCTTCTTTCCGGGAGGCGGCTTCGGAAACGGTGTTTCGCGGCGCGCCGGATTCAGGATCATCTCCGGGCGGTTGGATATGATTTGATCCAGACTGATGGTGTCCGGCTCTTGCTCGACGATCGGCGGCTTCTGTGATTTTCCAGCCTCCGGGGGCGGAGGTGAAGCCGTTTTCTCGTCAGGGGCCGGTGCCGATGCCGGGCTCGACGGTTCGAGGATTTCGGCTTCGACATCCAGGTAGTTTCCGGACCGGTCGAAGACCACGCCGAGCACCGCTTGGACCTCGAAATCGAGACGATAGGCAACCGCATCTTTCAGCGCGACGAAGTCGCCGTGCCTGGACGCCATGCCGGTGATTTTCGTCAGCCGGTGCCGGGCGCGAAAGATTTTCGAAAGCGCTTCCCGATCGAGGTTCTCCGAGATGACCTCGAACAGGTCCCGCTCCTGTTTCCGGATGATTTCCGGGTCTGTGATCCGGATCTTCATGGCGCCCCCGCCTCTATGGATTTGTCGCTGTTCGGCGACGGTTCCACACAGGAGCGGTCCTCCTGCTCGAAAAAGTGCACCAGTTCCATGGCCAGTTTCAGGTAGGCCCGGGCCCCCCGTGCGGTGATGTCGTGCAATACCAATGGTCTTCCGAAGTCGGAGGACTCCCGCAACAGTCCGTCCCAGGGGATGGTGGTGTGAAACAGATTTTTCCGGAAGGTGCCGATGATATCCTCCGGGCAGGCGACTTGTCCTTCGACGCCGTCCGGACACATCGTAAAAAGGACGCCGGCAACGCTCAGTCCGGGGTTGTGCTCCTGCTGAAGCGATCCGGCAATCGCGAGAAGCTGTCCCATTCCCTCCAGGGCATATACCTGGCACTGCACCGGGATCAACAGCCAGTCGGCGCAGATCATGGCCGAGACCGCCAGAAAATTCAGCGACGGCGGGGCGTCGAGCAGGATATATTCATATCCACCGGCAATGGCTTCAACCCGCTTCCGAAGCCGCCGCTGCCTGTCGGCGCTCAAAGAAAGCGCCTTTTCCACCTCCATGAGGGAAAACCGGCCCGGCAGAAGCCGAAGGTCGGGCAATTCGGTTTCGACCACCGCCTCTTCAGGCATCACCTTTCCGGTCAGCACGTCGGCAAGATCGGCGGAAAGGGTTTGTTTTTCGATCCCGATGCCGGTGGTGGCGTTGCCGAGCGGATCACAGTCGATCAAAAGGGTCCTTCGCTCAAAAAGGGCCAGGGCGCCGGCGAGGTTGACGGCGGTCGTGGTCTTGCCGGTTCCGCCCTTCTGGCTGACGATGCAGATGACGTTGGCCATGGTCCTCGCTGCGGAAAAAAGCGATCCGTCAACTTTCCGGATCCATTTCGCTCCTCTCTGGAGCCGAAACCGGAAGGTTGAGACTTTAATTAGGCGTTATCTCTACCACAGCTTATAGTGTCTGTCAACATATTTGCCACCTATATCTGGTGTTTTGCGGGGATTGGCAGACTTCGCTTGCATTCGAGACAAGATGAGAAGATACGATGCTATACAAATGCCGGAGTCATGAAAAGGCGGTTGCCGATCCCGGCATAAAAAGAGGGTAGATGATAGCGCATTCTGATGGAAAATATGATAAAATCAAAGCAATCAAGCTTACTCATCCAAAAAGAAGGAAAAAAGGAGGCTGAGATGGCCAAACGAGTCGGCGTTTTGCTTTCCGGATGCGGTGTGTTCGATGGATCGGAGGTTCACGAAGCGGTGCTGACCCTCTACTTTCTGGCCCGGGCCGGCGCCGAGGCCGTCTGCACGGCGCCGAACATGAACCAGCACCATGTCATCGACCACTTCAGCCAGCAGGAAACCCCTGAAGCCCGAAACGTGCTGGTGGAGTCGGCCCGCATCGCCCGGGGGGATATCCGGGACCTGGCCCAGATGCATGCAGAGGATCTCGACGCCCTGGTCGTGCCCGGCGGATTCGGTGCGGCCAAAAATCTGAGCGACTTTGCCGTCAAGCGCACAGATGCCGAGGTTCATCCGGAGGTCCAGCGGCTTTTTACCGAGATGCTGACGGCAAAAAAACCGGTGGGCGCCATCTGCATCGCACCGGCCACCCTGGTCCGGGCGGCCTCGGCGCAAAGGCCGGAGGTGACCATCGGAAACGACGTGGACACGGCTTCGGCCATCGAAACCATGGGCGGTCGCCACTATGACTGCCCGGTGGACGGCATCCATGTGGATGAAGCCAACCGGATCGTCACCACCCCGGCATACATGCTCGGACCCGGCATTGCCGACGTGGCAAAGGGGATTGAAAAGCTCGTCGAGCAGATCCTGAAAATGTGACAGCCCTATATCAGAAAAGATGAGCACCGAACTGTCCGACACTTCCGGCCTGTTTCTTCACATGGGAAACCGGCTGGAGACCCTTGCAGACGAGATTTCCCATATTCTGGAATCCCCGCTTTCCTCTCCCATGGTGCCGGAGACGATCGTGGTCCAGAGCCGGGGAATGCAGCGCTGGATCAGCATGGAGATCGCCCGGCGCCAGGGGATATTTGCCAACGGCCTGTTTCCGTTTCCCAACGCGTTTGTCGACGCGCTCTGCCGCTGCGCGGTTCCGGACCTGCCGGAACCGGAAAAGGACGGATTCCACCCTTTGGCCCTGACATTCCGGCTCTTTTCCCTCCTTCCGGCGTGTATCGAACAGCCCGGATTCGAGCCGATTCGAATCTATCTTCGCGACGACGACCGCATGCTCAAACGGCTGCAGCTCGCCGAAACCATTGCCGACCTATTCGACCAATACCTCGTCTTCCGGCCGGAGATGATCCTTGGCTGGGAGCAAGGCGCCGACGCCCACTGGCAGGCGCAGCTGTGGAGAATGCTGGCGACGGACCTGGGGCCGGAAAATGATCAGCTCCTTCACCGCGCCCGGCTTCGCCGGCTGCTGCTAAAGGCATTACGCAATTTTCACGATACGATCCCGGGCCTGCCGGAGCGGGTGTCGGCCTTCGGGGTGTCGTACCTTCCCCAATTTCATTTGGAAGTGCTTGCCGCACTGGCCCAGCGGATTCCGGTTCATCTGTTCTGCATCAATCCCTGCCGGGAGTACTGGGCCGATATTGCCGGCAGGCGGGACGCAGGCCGGATCGTCCGGCGATATTCGGACGATGCGGTCGATCCGAAAACCGATCTGCATATAGAGGAAGGAAACCGGCTCCTGGCCGCCACAGGCAAGCTGGGAAAGGCGTTTCTAGAACTGATCCTGGACGCCGGCGCACAGATCCAGGCATATTTCGAGGAACCCGGGGCCGATTCGCTTCTTTCCCGCGTGCAGTCCGACATCCTGCACCTGAGGAATCCGGACGGGGCCGTCCGCTGCCAGCCAGACGACTCCATTCAAATCCATTCCTGCCACAATCCGATGCGCGAAATCGAGGTGCTGCACGATCAGCTCCTGGCCCTGTTCGAAGAAGACCCGAGTCTTTCCCCCCGGGACGTTCTGGTCATGACGCCGGACATCGAAGCCTATGCCCCCCTGATCCACGCGGAATTCGACGCCGATCCCGACGATCGCAACCGGATTCCCTACAGCGTATCAGACAGCAGCGTCCGCAGGGACAGCCGCGTGGCCGCCGGCCTGCTGGTGATGTTGGACCTTGCCGGCAGCCGATTCGGCGCCACGGAAGTGCTCAACCTGCTCGAGGTGGAACCGATCCGGCAGCGGTTTGCCATATCCGAGGAGGAAGTCGGCCGAATATCGCAGTGGGTGGCCGGCAGCGGTATCCGCTGGGGCCGGGACGCCGGGGACCGGAAGCGGGCCGGTCTTCCGGCCAGTGCCGCAAACACCTGGCAGGCCGGAACCGACCGGCTGCTTCTCGGCTATGCCGTCCCCGACGAGGACCTGCTTTTGCACGGCATCGTTCCCTATGGGCGCATCGAAGGAAACGACGCCCAGACCCTGGGCCGGTTTCTGGAGTTCACCCACCGCCTCTTTGATTTCATCGACCGGTTTTCCTTGGAACGGCCGCCGGCGCTGTGGAGAGATCTGCTGGCCGAGGCACTGGAGGCGCTGTTTCTGCGAGGAGACGAGACCGAATCCGAATACCGTGAACTTCTTTCGTGCCTGGACGATCTGGCGCGGCACGCCCAAAATGCGGGCTGCGACGAGCCGATAGGATGGGAGGGGATCCGCAGCTGGCTTTGCCGCAGGCTCAAGAACCGGTCCTTTGGCAGCGGATTCATTTCCGGCGGGGTCACCTTCTGTGCCATGGTCCCGATGCGGAGCATTCCCTTCAAAGTGGTCTGCATGATCGGAATGAACGACGGCGCCTTTCCCCGGGAGAGCCGCACGCCGGGGTTCGATCTGATCGCGGCCCGGCCGAGGCCGGGGGACCGAAACAGGCGCGACGACGACAGGTACCTCTTCTTGGAGGCATTGATCTCCGCAAGGAGCCGGCTCTACATCAGCTACGTGGGCCAGAGCGTTCAGGACGGTTCATCGCTGCCGCCGTCGGTGATGGTCAGCGAACTCGTCGACGCACTGCACCGGGGCTATGGGATCGACGCCGGGCAGCTGACGGTCCGGCACCGTCTGCAGGCGTTTTCGCCCCGCTACTTTGTCCCGGAAGACAGGCTGTTCAGCTATTCGATGGAAAACCTCGATACCGCCCGAGCGCTGAAGGCGGGAAAAAGCCTCTCTCCGTTTATGATCGGTAAAATCCCGGTGACCGAAGGCGAGTCACGGCAGTGGCAGACGCTGGATATTCATCTCCTGTCCGATTTTTTCTCCCATCCGGTTCGATTCCTGCTGCGCCAGCGGCTGGGGATCCACCTGGAAGTCGAACCGGAAAGCCTCGAAAATACCGAACCCTTTGTTCTCGACGGTCTTCAGGCCTATCACATCGGCCAGGAGCTCGTGAGCCTGCTGCTAAGGGACGGATCCCCATCGGCACGCCTTCCGGTGGAACGGGGGATCGGCCGGCTTCCCCACGGCAGCCCGGGCGAGGCAGGCTTTCGCAGGCTCAGTGCCGACGCCCGCCGGTTTGCCCAAAACGTGCAGCGGCTCGAACTGGGGGAGCCGAAGAGTCCCCTGGAGGTGATCCTCGATATCGGCGGGTTTTCCCTCAGGGGAAAGCTGGAAGAGGTCTACGACCGCGGCCTTTGCCGTTTTCGGTACGGGCGGATGAGACCGGTCGACCTGCTCGACGGCTGGCTCCGGCACCTGGTTTTTTGCATCATGCGGCCTTTTCCGGCGCCGGGGGCCACCTCGCTCTATTTCAGGGACGCTGCATGGCGGTTTTCCCGGACCGACCGCGCCCGGCACGTACTGGCGGAACTGCTGGGTCTGTTCAAAGCCGGCCTCAGCCGGCCCCTTCCTCTTTTTCCTGCCGCCTCCGAGGCCTATGCCCGGGCCAGATTTTCCGGGGTCTCCGAAAGCAAGGCCATGGCAAGGGCCCGCCGCGTCTGGGCGGATGAATTCCGGCCCGGCGAATCAGACGATCCCTACCACCGGCTTTGTTTCCGGGACCAGGATCCCCTTGACGCCGAGTTCAGGGAACTGGCCGAGGCGGTCTGGACCCCGCTTTTCGCCGCCGGAGAGGCGGTTTCCTGGTAGGCCATCTGTATCCGGGCGCAATGAACCGGTTTTTTCACCGCAGGGGCGCTGAGGCCGCAGAGTCGGCACAGAGAAGATTTAATCGGCATTTTGTCCTCCGGTCGGCCCGGTTGTCAGGGCCGGTGTTGTGCAGCATCGAACCGTGTGTTTGTCCCGTATTTCCGGTCAAAAGACAATGGGAGATGTTGCCCCCCTGGATCGCCTTCAGGCGATGCTTCAAGAAAGGGCGGCCAGCCAGGAAAGGGCGACCGCAGCCGCCGACAACGCCAAAAACCGGTGCTGCCATCGCTTTTGCGGAGGGGCGGCAAGCCGCAGCTCGTACACCGACCCCAGAACCGCACCGGCCAGGAATCCGAACAGGTGGGCGGTGATATCCGAATGCGGACCCGCACCGAGAAAAGCGAGCAGAGCCAATCCGCCGGCCAGGGGAAGCCAGGCCCGAAATCCGCCGGTTTTTGACCGGAGACGACGGCACGTCTGAACCGCCCCCAGGATCCCCACGGCGCCGAACACACAGGTAGAAGCGCCGACAGACAGGTGGTCGAATTGAAAGAGCCACGCGTTGGCCAGGTTGCCGAGCATGCCGGAAGCCAGGATCATCAGCCAACCGAGACCGGCGCCGGTAAGGTGGCATACGGCGGTTCCGAAAAGAGCGATGCCGACAAGGTTGCCGGCCAGATGAAGGAAATCGGCGTGCAGGGTCAGCGCAGTGAGGGTTCGGAAAAACTCGCCGGAGAGAATCTGTTCGGCTCCGGCCCCGGCCCGCCGGAGGATCTCCGAAGGGTCGGACGCATTCAGACGTCCCAGGTGGGCGGCCAGAAGAAAAAGGGCGACCCAGACCCCCGTGAAGGTCTTTTCCGCCGGAAACGCCATCGCGGCGGGCTCTTCTGTGCCGGTCTCTGCAGGGTTTTCCTCGATATAGGCCTCGATCAAAGAAAGGGCCTCTTGACGAACCTCATCGGCCACGCGCAGCTCCCATCCATCTGCCGTGCGCCGAACGACATAGGCGATGCCGTATGAAGTCAGCACCAGGGCATAGGTGTTTGCTTTCTCCTGGCTGATGCCGGTATACAGGGCAGTGGTGTCTTCGATGGTCATGGCAAAAAAGGGATTGTCATAGCGCCTTTATCGAAGTCTGCGGGAGAATTTCCATATTACCATGGTTGGGCGACGATCGATAGCGTAAAAGCAGATGTAAGAGAGGGATCGGTGCACCGAACAAAAAGGGCCGCAGCACATGGTTGCGGCCCTTTGGGGGGGATTCATCCGGCCGGCAGCGCCGGGCAGATGGATGTACCGCCTCGTTTGCCGGTGGCGGACCGATTATTACGAGGCTTCCTCGTATTCGGCGTCGACCACGTCCTCGTCGGCCGACGCACCTTCCTGGCCGGCGTTGCCGCTACCACCTCCTGCCGACCCGGCTTGCCTGCCGGCCTGAGCGGCCGACGCATTCTGGTACATCGCTTCGGCCAGTTTGTGAGAGGCTTGCTTCAGCTCTTCTGTGCGCTTCCGAATTTCGTCGGCATCGCTGCCTTCCATGGCCGTTTTCAGGTTGGCGGCGGCATCTTCCACGTGCTGCCGGGTGCCGGCTTCGACCTTGTCGCCCATCTCCTTGAGAGACTTTTCCGTGGAGTAGATCAGCGAGTCGGCTTGGTTCCGGGCCTCGACCCGCTTCTTTTGTTTCTTGTCCTCCTCGGCATGCATCTCGGCATCCCTGACCAGGCGGTCGATTTCCTCTTCGGAGAGGCCCGAAGAGGCCGTGATCTGGATCGACTGCTCCTTGCCGGTGGCCTTGTCCTTGGCCGATACGTTCACGATGCCGTTGGCGTCGATGTCGAAGGTGACCTCGATTTGGGGTGTTCCCCGGGGGGCGGGGGGGATCCCCGTCAGCTCGAAGCGGCCCAGGGTTTTGTTGTCTGCGGCCATCTCCCGCTCGCCCTGGAGCACGTGAACCGTCACCGCCGGCTGGTTGTCTTCGGCCGTGGAAAACACCTCGCTTTTTTTCGTCGGGATGGTGGTGTTTTTTTCGATCAGCTTGGTCATCACCCCGCCCAGGGTCTCGATGCCCAAAGACAGCGGCGTGACGTCGAGAAGCAGCACGTCCTTGACGTCGCCCTGGAGCACGCCGCCCTGGATGGCCGCACCGACGGCCACCACCTCGTCGGGGTTGACCCCCCTGTGAGGCTCTTTTCCGAAAATCTTTTTCACCCGCTCCTGAACCGCCGGCATCCGGGTCATGCCGCCCACCAGGATCACCTCGTCGATGTCTCCGGCCGACAGCCCGGCGTCTTTCATGGCTGTCCGGCAGGGGCCTTCGACCTTGTCGAGCAGGTCCGAGACCAGCGCCTCGAGCTTGGCCCGGCCGATCCGGATGTTCAGGTGCTTCGGACCGCTGGAATCGGCCGTGATGAACGGCAGGTTCACGTCGGTCTCCATGGCGCCGGAAAGCTCCATCTTGGCCTTTTCCGCGGCCTCCTTGAGCCGTTGCAGGGCCATCTTGTCGTTTCTTAGGTCGATGCCCTGGTCCTTTTTGAACTCGTCTGCCAGATAGTCCACGATCCGCAGGTCGAAGTCTTCCCCGCCCAGGGGGATGATTTTGGATTCCTTTGCCTCCAACACCGCCACACAGGAATTGGTGGTTCCCAGGTCGATTCCGATTGTCTTGCCCATGCTTCATGCCTCCTTTAGGTCGGCGCCGCCTTTTCGATCGCCGCCGCCGATCCGATAAAATTCGTATTTCTCATGTCCGGTGGAAATGTAAGCATATGTCGATATCCGTCAAGAAAAAAATATGAGTTTTTATGAACTTATTATATAAGTAATGACACGGTTGAAGGAGGGCATTGCAGCTATAGCCCGAATATTTCATGAAATATCCGGGTTAGGGAGTTTAGGCGGCGTTGTGGTGAGCTCGGAGGCGGTTTCCGTAGTAGGATTCGTCCAAACGCCCCTCCACCAGCGGGAGTGCGCTTGTGTCCGGAGTCGTGAAGCCGAAGATCAACTCCAAAAATGCGGCGGTGATCCGAAAGGTCGCCCCCCAGAGAAGCTCTGCACCCCGCCGTCCCCGGTGGCGGTAGGCAGGAAATTCGTCGAAGGGCCGGCCGCGCTTTTCAGCCACGCCGGGGGCATAGGTGATCCGATAGCGTCGGTACCGGGAAGGGTCGAGCAGGTCCTCGATGCGGATGCGAACGATCCGCTGCACCTCCCAGTTCGGCCGATACCGGGGGGATCCGTCCACCCAGGCCGCCATGGGATGGATGATTTGGGGGAAAATTTCCAGTTGCTGGGCCGGCAGCGGTCCCAAAAAATGGACGGAAAAGGGATTTAGCCTCATTTCTTCGAAGCTTTCCCTCAACCCGGCGGCCAGCATGCGGGTGAGTTTCGGCAGATTCTGCCCGCCGTGGTTCCGCCACGCGGCAAAATGGGGCCAGCGGCGGAGCGGGGAGCCGGGAAGCCGGAGAAGGGCGGCCAGCAATGAATCGATTTTCGGTTCGGGGCTGCCCCCGGGAAAGCAGAGGTCTCCGGGCTGGCGCACCCGATCGGACCGTTTGTTGAACACGATGCAGGGCCGGCGCTGCCGGTCGATTCCGACCGGCAGCAGAACCGCCGAGGTTGAAAGGGGCAGGTTGTTCGGCCGAAGCAGGGTGACGTCTGCGGAAAGCACGGACAATACCTCGGAAATCCTCAATTTCAAGGATTCGGCAGGGAGCAGGGCAGGGGGCATGGGTTCAGGGTTCCATGTTCTGGGTTCAGAGGTTCCGGGTTCAGAGGTTCCGGGTTCAGGGTTCAGAGGTTTGAGGTTGGAATATAATCTTTCGCCGGCTATAACTCAACCTCCCGATCGACTGCTTCCGGTTTTCA
>CAYPFH010000005.1:0-37179 GCA_964409825.1 uncultured Desulfobacterales bacterium
AGGTCGAAGTACTGCCCAGGCAGGCGAAGGCAAGGTAATTGCTCTTTGGGACCAGTTGTTTGCCGCCCTCCAGGACCGGTCCGCCGGTAAAAAACAGGATCATGTATATCGTTGAGATCAACGCCACGGTCAGACTGACGTTGCCGACCGATCTGAGGTCTTCCAATCCGGACAGAAGTGCATAGGATACACAGCAGTAAAGAATGCCGTGGGCAAAGAGCAAGCCTGCGGTAAAGCCGTCGTTGAAAACGGCAGCCTGCAGCATGGCGCCCAAAACAACGACGGCACCCACAAAACCGGTGGCGGCACCGGTGCCTTTGGCTTCTCCTTTTCCTAGATTCAGCAGCGCCACAGGCAGCCACATGATGGCGATTACGACAAGAAGTGCTGTTGTCATTGCAATCCTCCTCCCTTGTGATTTCGAAAAAATCTTGTTCCAGCAAACAACGATTATGCCGTCCTTCTGCTACTCAATTCGGTTATCAACCCCCTTTTTTCGGATCTCTTGCAACAGCTCAAAGTCAACCGCCGATTCGCGACATCATTCTTGTGGTGGTGCTTTGCTCGCATATCGGCGTCGACCAACGACCCGGCTTTGACGCAATGGCCTCATGAAAAAGTCTCTCCAGATGGGTTTGGGTGCACCCATTCCGAAGAGGTGTTTTCAGGTCGATCTCCTCGTCAGACATCAGACACGGCCGCAACTTTCCATCTGGCGTCAGTCGGAGCCTGTTGCAGAAACTGCAGAAATGTTGGCTGACCGCCCCGATAAATCCGATTTCCCCCTGGGATGCCGGAAAATGGTAGCGATCCGCCGGTCCATCCATTGATGCGCGCGGAACCGGGATTAGCGGTGCGATTCTTTCTATCTCCTTTTTCATTTCATTGGAGGACACGAAGCGATCGGGTTGCCACTGGCCGAGATATCCGATCGGCATGAACTCGATAAACCGGATGTTGTAAGCTTTTCCCATGGACATCCGCGCTAGGCTGCCGATTTCCATGTCGTTGACATTGCGAACGACCACTGTGTTGATTTTTATGGGATGAAAACCGACCGATGCGGCGCGATTCAGGCCCTTCCAGACATCTTCGAATCGATTGCAGCGGGTAATTTTGAAAAAAGTGAGCGGATTCAGAGTATCCAGGCTGACATTGATTCGCTTCAAGCCGGCATCGAACAGGGGAGCCGCCATCTTATCCAAGAAAATGCCGTTGGTTGTCATCGCCAAGTCCGCGATTTGAGGAATCTGTGAAATCTGCCGAACCAATTCGCAGATATCTCGACGGATCAACGGTTCACCACCGGTAATGCGAACCTTTGTAATGCCGACGCTCACCGCAGCGCGGATAACGTGAAGGATTTCTTCATAGCGTAAAATCTCCGAATGTCTGTAAAGGGGAATCCTCCCTTCAGGCATGCAGTAAAAACATCTCAAGTTGCATCGGTCGGTCACGGCCACCCGAAGGTAGTCGATCCTACGGTTAAACCGGTCCACATTCTCGTTCACAAGCAGCTCCACTGGATCGGGTAGTGCGACGGTTTCCATCCGGATTTGGTGCGATAGAGCGATATCAATTCGCCGATAAAAAGCAAAAATCATACCGCCGACATTGTGTGACGGGATCGGCCGTTTTAGGGGGCAGCGATTGATCTTGTTTTGGCAATCAGGTAAGAACGTTGCGCACTGTACCTTTCTATGAAAGATCAAAAACCAATCTTTTTTCTATCGATTGGCCCCCAATGAAAGCCGCCATGTTATCCATTTTGACCCCATCTGGCCCCAAATGATTTGTTTTCGGCATGATTTCATTGAGTTGTTTTGATGAGAAACACCCATTGTGGGGCATTTTTTCCCGAAAGAAATCCGTACCGAGCGGATCGCCCGTCAACCCGAACGAAGAAACTTTCAACAGATTTGGGTACATTCCGATTACCTGTCGGCGGTTCGCTTTTTCACCTATCAGTATGGCATAGACATTGCTTTTTTCGTTATGGCATTCATTTACCGACTGAGAAACACAACCGATGAGAGATGGGGCTCCAATGATTGGTTGCGCGCCGTTGAAACGTATTGCGGGAACACGAAAGGCTCACGACCGACCCGTTCGGACGGTTTGCCGCGAATGTACGCTGGGCTGTGGTCTAGTGGTCTACGTCAAGGAAGACCGGATTGTGGATGTTCAAGGCGATGAGGCACATCCCGTCAACCGGGGAAGACTCTGCACCCGGGGGATGGCGTTTGTTCAAGGCCTGACCCACCCGGAGCGGATCATGCTGCCGGCGGCCCGGGACCGGATCGACCGGCCGTTTCTGACCCTTGACAACGTGGACCAGGGCCTGGACCTGCTGGCCGAGCGGCTTCAACAAAACCGGCAAACCCATGGACCCGAGTCGTTGGTCATCGACTGCGCCCCGGAAGCCGGACTCGATTTTTTTCTCGGGGCCTTGCGCTTTGCCAGGCTCTGGGAAACGCCGCATGTTTTTCATCCGCTGGCGGCGCCCCAGGAGATCCGATTCCCGGCTGGAGTGGAAATGTCGCTGACACCCAGCCGGGAGCCGCCGGAAAACGGATGCCTTTTTCTCATGGAAGCCGATCTGGCGACAACCCATCCCGTGGCATTTGAATGGGTCCTGGATGCACAGCGCCGGGGCACCAAGGTATGCGCCGTGGACACCCGCTTCACCGCCACCCTGGCCAAAGCGGATATGGCGGCCGTGATCCAGCCCGGGTGCGGCAACCAGCTGGGAATGGCGATTTTGAAAGAATTCGACGCGGAGGGGCTGTGGGCGGCTGCATCGGCAATGAATCCAATGCCGGAAAGTAAAGCCTGGGCCGCCGTCTGCCGGCAACTGTCCGTTGCGTCGATTGAAAACATCGCCGGCATTCGGCCCGGGGCCGTCCGGTCGATGGTTCGGCTGCTGGCGACCCGCTCTCCGGTGAAAATGATCACCGGCAAACGGCCGGCCTTTTTCCCTCATTACGGCATCTGGCCGGCGATCGCCCGCGGGACGGGGGTCGGGTGGCACCCGATGGAGACCGGCTGGCCCGCTCTTGGCGCAGCCATCGGGTCGGTTTTCGGGGCAAAACACGATGCACCGGCAGAATCCGCAACGGATTTTGGGCGCCGCGCTGCAGACCCGGTGTCGGCCGCCGTTCGGGCGGCCCCGAAAGCACTGGTCTGCTCGGACGACAGCCTGAACAAATTTCTGCCGGCGTTTCCGTCTTTGACGGCGGACATGGACGTGGCGGCCTATTTCGGCGCTTTTCCCAACAAAACATGGGAACGGTCCCATTTGGTCTTTCCGGCGGCAGCCTGGGCCGAAACAGAAGGTTTGTGGTTCAGCCACGATAGCGCGCTCCAATGGGGTCGTCGGGTACTGCAGGCCCCCCATGGCTGTTGCTCCGGTCTCGGTTTCTGGGCCCGGTTGGCCGGGCGTTTTGGATGGGGCGATAAATTCCCATGGAGTAACGCAAACGGCTTGGCCGATCACCAGGCCTTTTACGCGTGGGTATTGAGCCGATATCCGGAAACAACCGGTATCGACGCAGCGCGGCTCAAAGAAGTTTCCGTGCCGATTTTTCCATCCCCTGAACAGCGAAAGTCTGCTGGATGGGAGAGCCCGGCATCGAGCGCACCGTCGAAGATCGGTTCTGAAACGGTCTCGGATCCTGCGCGTCGATTCCCCCTGGCGTTTCAGTCGACACGAACGATTTGCGGCCATGGAGATGCCGGGCGCTGGTGGTCGTGGCTCCGGGAACTGGAAGCAGAGGATGTGGTTCAGGTGCACCCCGACATCGCCGCTGCATTGGGCATTGAAAATGGCGACGACGTAAGGGTGGCAGGCGCTGAAGACGGCTGCAGGGCCAAGGCCTGGATCAGCCGCATGGTGAACAGACAAACGGTATGGTCTCCCCGACGGTTGCGCGCCGACCGGGTCCTGATCCACAAGCGGGGCCAGTCGCCGGAAGAGGCCCACCGCATTTTGAAAGCGATGCTTTGATGAACGACCAGGCCTGCGACAAGCCAAGACACCGTTATGCATTGATGATCGATGCCGACCGCTGCATCGGATGCCACAGCTGTGAAGTGGCCTGTAAAATGGAAAACGATCTGCCGGCCGGGCCCCGCCCGGTCAAGGTGCTTCAGATCGGTCCGGTGCCCGGTGCATGCGGGCCGGTCATGGGGTTTCAACCCCTTACCTGCCTGCATTGCGATCGACCGGCTTGTGTGCAGGCCTGTCCGACGAGCGCCATGCAGAAAAGATCCGACGGTATCGTTTATTCGGACCCCGATTTGTGCATCGGTTGTCAAACCTGCGCGGTGGCCTGCCCCTTCGGCATCCCGGAACTGAATCCCGGCACGGGAAAGATTGCCAAATGCGACGGCTGTATGAACCGGGTCGACCAGGGGCTGTGGCCGGCCTGCGTTCTCAAATGCCCCACAGGGGCCTTGACATTCGGAAGTCCGGCAAGGGTGGTTCAGTCCACCCGCCAACAAAAAGCCCTTCGGATCGTCCAGTACATGACGATAGAATCGGCTGCTTTAAACACGCCCTGATGCGAAAAAGCGTCGCCGATTTCCGTTGGGTAAATTCCGGCTTTGACCTGATGATGATCGTCCCTTGAGGTAAATTGGATGAATACAGAGAAAGACACAGTCCTGGTAGTGGGTGCCGGAATCGGCGGCACCCGGTCGGCCTTGGATCTGGCATTGCTGGGTCACCGAGTCATTCTCATCGACAACGCCCCATACATGGGCGGCACCCTCATTCAACTTGACCGCCAATTCCCCAACGATGTCTGCGGCATGTGCCGCATGCTGCCCATGGCAGAACGCAACGAGGCAGACCAGTACTGTCTGCGCCGGGGGATTTCCCACGAAAATATCGAAACCCTGCTGTCCACGGACCTTGTGGCCATAGAAGGAGAACCCGGACAATTCCGCGCGACCCTGCACCGGAAACCCATTTGGGTGGATCAGAGCCGCTGTATCGGATGCGGAGCCTGCAGTCGTGTCTGCCCTGTTAGGATCCCGGATCCGTTCAACGCAGGATTGACGCTGCGAAAAGCCGTCTACAAACCTGTCTACGGCTGGCCCCACGGATATGTCCTGGACACGGAAGCCTGCACCCGCTGCGGCGAATGCGAAACGGTCTGCCCGACGCAAGCCATCGATTTGACGGGCCAAAGCCAAACGATGCAGGTCGACGTAAATGCGGTGATCCTCTCAGCGGGGGTGAGCTACCATGACCCTGCTTCGGGCAAGCACGCTGTCAGCTATGCTCTGCCCAATGTTGTCAGCAGCATCGAATTTGAGCGACTGGTCAGCCAAGCAGGGCCCAACCGGGGCAAACTGCTGCGCCCCAGCGACGGACGGCCGGTTCAAAGGGCCGCCTGGTTTCAGTGCATCGGGTCCAGGGACCACCAGGTCGGTGCCGATTACTGCTCCTGTGCCTGCTGCATGTACAGCATCAAAGAGGCGGTCCTGGCCAAAACCCTCAGCGACGGTGCCGCAGCGGCAACCATTTTTTATATGGACATGCGTACCTTCGGCAAAAATTTTCAGCGATACAGGGACCTGGCCGAAAACGAGCATCACCTCCGGTTTCAGAGAAGCCGTGTCCATTCCGTCGTTCCGGCAGATGCCGCAGGCGGCCTGAAGGTGCAATACCTGGATGATCGCGGCAAAATGGTGGAAGACGTTTACGACCTCATCGTCCTGGCCGTCGGCCAAAGCGCCTCTGCAAACACTGCGTCCCTTGCCAAAGCCACAGGCATCACGCTCAATCCCTGGGGGTTTTTTCAAGCCCTTCCCTTTTCCAAGACCAGAACCAACCGGGAAGGGGTTTTAGCCGGCGGCTCTTTCGGCGGTCTTCAGGATATTTCTGAATCGGTCATTCAGGCCAGCGCCGCCGCTTTGACGGCATCCAGCTTCCTTCACGATTCAAAATACCGGGTTGACGAAATCCACCGGCCGCAGCCGGCTTTTTCCGACGTCCTATGGGAACCGCCCCGAGTCGACGTGGTGCTCAGCGGATGCGGCGATGCCCTGTCAGCATCCACCGACTTGTCGCAAGTCATCGACAAAATCGAGGGCATGGATGACGTGGGTCGGGTACATCATATCCAAAGCCCCGATTTCGAGACCGATTGGCAAGCCCTCTGCCAGACGCTGGCGCAAAGCACGTGCAACCGGGTGGTCATCGGCACCTGCTGGCCCCAGCGTTTTTTTCCGCGTTTACAGCAATTCGGGGAGCAACTCGGTCTGGATCCGTCGCTGATAACGGTCGTCGATTTGCGCACCGCCGCATTGCCGGATAACGGTCCCGCCGGAAAGCATCGGCAAAACAAGATGGTTGCCGCCATTGCCATGGGCATCGGCAGGGTCAAAGCAGCCATGCCCCCCTTCGAGGCGTCCATCGGCATCGACAACGCAGCACTGGTCGTAGGCGGCGGCATCGCAGGGATGACGGCAGCGTTGGCCGCAGCCGCTCACGGTGTTTCGGTGCATCTGGTTGAAAAAGAAGAGAATTTGGGCGGAAACCTACAGGAGCGCCGCTACACCCTGGAGGGACACCGGCCGGAGAACCTCCTGACGGAAACCATCGCCAAGGTACATGCGCATCGCGGCATTCATACCCATAAAAGCGCCCGCGTTATCGCATGCCGGGGATCGCTGGGGCGGTTTTCAACGACCATCGAAAAAAAGGACGGCACGGTTGAAACCATCGGCCACGGGATAACGATCCTGGCAACCGGCGGACAGGAGGCCGCCACCCAATCCTACGGCTATGGCACAAGCGACCGTATCGTCACCCAGGGCGAATTGGAACAGATGCTCGGCAGCGCGGCCGTCATTGCCGATGATTTGTCTTCGGTGGCCATGATCCAGTGCGTGGACTCTCGGGAGGAGCCACGGAACTACTGCAGCAGGGTCTGCTGTGCCTCGGCCTTGAAAAACGCCCTTTTTCTGAAAAAGGCCAACCCGGATATCAATGTCTACATTTTTTTCCGAGATTTCATGTCATACGGGTTCATGGAAACCTATTACACCCAAGCCCGCAGGGCCGGTGTGATTTTCATCCCATACAGCGTCGAAGCAAAACCCCGGATGGCTCTTGAAAACGGCAGACCGGTGATCACCGGAACCGACCCCGTGCTGCAGCGGACATTGAAAGTAGAGGCGGATCTTTTGGTGCTCAGCACGGGGATCGTTCCCGGCCGTACTCGGAAATTGGCGGAGATTTTCGGCGTGAATGTGGATCAAGACGGTTTTTTTCAAGAAGTGGAATCCAAGTGGCGGCCCACCGAAGCCTCCAAACGGGGCGTATTTGTGTGCGGGCTGGCCCACTCGCCCCGCAATATCGCCGAGACCATCGCCATGGCCGAAGCGGCCGCCGTGCAGGGTCTTCGCTTTCTCTCCCGCGCGCGGCTGCGCGCCGGAACAGCGCCCATCGCCGTCGTTGACCAAACGCGTTGCACCGGATGCAAAACCTGTGTCGGCCTGTGCGCGTACGATGCGATCTCTTTCAGTGAAAAAAGCAAGTCCGCCGCCATCGACGCCGTTCTGTGCCAGGGCTGCGGGGTTTGTGCCGCGGCCTGTCCAGTGGCGTCCATCAGCGTGTGGGATTATACACCGGAGCAGATGTACGCTCAGATTGAAGGGGTCTTGCAATGACTTCCCGGGGTTTTTCGCCTAAAATCGTCGTTTTCGTCTGCGCATGGTGTGCCAAGGTGGCGGTAGACGCTGCAATGGACCCAATGCAGAACAGTTCGGTAAGGGTTGTTTGCGTGCGCTGTTCGGGAATGGTGGATCCCGGCTACGTGATCAAAGCCTTTGCCAGCGGCGCCGACGCGGTTCTGATCGTCGGGTGTCCGGAAGGCAACTGCCATTATATTTCCGGCAACGTCAAGACGCTGCGGCGCTTTTTTCTGCTGAAAAAGCTGTTGGCCCAACTGGGCATGGACGAAGATCGTTTTCGCCTGGAATGGATTGCTCATTGCGAGCCGCACCGGTACGTGGATGCGGTCAACGAAATGAGCGAAAAACTGCACGCCTTAGGCCCCCTGGCGGTTTGCTGACGGACACCGCGGGCAAGGGTCCGCGGAAGAAAGGAATCGACAGACATTGCCTAAACAGAGACTGGCCGTATTCACCGCCACCGGATGCCGCACATGCGAACACGGCATCCTGGACATCCACCACCAGGTCGGCGACCTGACTCGTTGGGCGAAACTCACCTTTTGGCCCTACCTTCTGGGATCTGGTTGGGAGGACCTCGAAAACGGCGGTGCCATCGACGTGTGTTTTTTTTGCGGCGCCATCGGCACCACCACCGACAGGCAGGCCGCTGTGAAATTGAGGGAAACATCCAGGATCCTCGTCGCCTGCGGTGCGTGCGCGGCTTTCGGAGGCCTGCCGGGGCTCTGCAACCTGGCCGGGCCGGCAAAGGAGCCGGCGCCGAGTCCGGCCCCGTTTTCTCTGCCGCCTGTTGAATCGCGGGTGTCGAGCCTATCACAGGTTGTGGCGGTGGACTACACCGTCCCTGGCTGCCCTCCGACCCAAAGCCTGCTGTGGGCCGCCCTTCAAGCCCTGGTCTGCGGACCGGAATCGATGACAGCGCTTTCTTTTTCCAGCGCCCGGCTTCCGGAAAAAATGTCCCGGGCGATTCAGTCCGGCGTTTTACCGCCATCGGGAAGCCATTTTGCCGGCGAAAAAGCCGTTTGCGCCAGCTGCTCCAGGGAAAAGGAGGAAAAACGATTCACATCGGCCCTGCGTCCGTTCGAAAGGTACGAAGCATCCGGCCGATGCCTGCTGGAAAAGGGCTTGGTGTGCATGGGGATCGCCACAAGGGAAGGCTGCGGGGGGATCTGCACGGCCGCGGGACAGCCCTGCCGGGGCTGCTTCGGCAAGCCGGATGCAGTCTACGACCCCGGTGCCAAAATGGTGTCGGCCATCAGTTCCACGTTCGATGCCGACCAGGCCCCTGAGATCGAGAAGATGACGCTCGCCTTTGAAGATTTGCCCGGCACGCTTTACCGCTACACACTGGCGACGCAGTGTGCGCTGAAAACCGGACCGGTGGAGGATTGACCATGGCACACCCCGTCACCATCGAGCCCATCAGGTGGCAGCCCGATCCGGCAAGAGTAACGATCCGTCCAAACGGCGGACAGCCCGAAATTATCTATCAGACGACCACCGCCATGAACATCGAAGGTATGTGCCGGGGCCGCCCGGTGGAAGAGCTGCCGCGGATCCTGCCCATTTTGGGTCCGGCCCATCATCTGGCCGCAGCCCTGGCCCTGGACGATGTTTTCGGTGTCGAACCGCCGCCCGTGGCCGCAAACATTCGAACCGGCATAAAGCTGGCGCAGACGTTCGTCGCCCATCTGCGCAAACTCTATTTTCTTTTGTCGAGTCAAACGGACCCATTTGTCGATTTTTGGAAGGCATCCCGTCGCCCGGCCGCGTCCAGGAGGCTGAAGCGGGCCATGGACGACGTCATGCACCATCTCGCCCTGGGCCAGGAGGTGGAAACCATCCTGGGCGGTCGAAGCGCCCATCCCCTTACGGCTGTCGCCGGTGGTGTGAGCCGGTTCCTGAAAGAGGCGGATTACGAAAGGCTGGCCGACATTGCCGCAAACAGTCTGGCGTTTACCGCCCGCCTCTCCGAGTGCCTGCACAAGGAGGTGTTCGACCCGCAGCGGCTCTATGAGATTTTCGGCGAATCGGAAATCACGCCGCTGGCCGCACTGGCGTTGCAGGGGGCCGAAGGGGTTTTGTCAAAGGACAATGGTGAAGGAGAAAAAGGGAGGCGTTTTCCGGTATCCCGGGTATTTGAAACCATCGGCCTCCATCACGAAAGTTGGTCCCGCCTGCCATTCGCCTTCATTCGGGAAAAAGGATGGGGCGGATGGACCCAAGAGACGTCGGACAGTCTGTGTTTCGTCGGTCCGCTGGCCCGGCTGGACCGCTGTGGCAAACTGCCGACCCCCCTGGCGGAGCAGGAACGCCGGCATCTGGTCGACAGCCTGGGTTCTTTCCCCCACTTTGGCTCGTCGGCCGGCACTTGGGCACTGCTGGTGGAGCTCATCCAATGCGCAGAAAAAATGGTTGCGTTGTTCCAGAAAGAAAAATTGACCGGACCGGCCGTCCGAAGCATCCCCACTGAAATGAAACAAACGGGCCACGGTGCCGTTGAATCGCCCGAGGGGGCCGTTTTTCATGAATACCGGGTGGATGACCGGGGCATCGTCCAGGAGGTTCGCATTCTGGCGGCGGCCGTGCTCAACAACGCCCCGCGATGCCGCCTCGTGCAAAGGATCGTATTGCAAGCCTTGGAGCAAGGGGCGGACGCGGCAGCCGTCAAAGAACGGGTCGAACGATGCCTGCTTCCGTTTTGAAACGGACCAGACGTCGGGGTATGATTCTATTTGGGGAGGAAAACCGTGGGCCTGAAAACATTGATCATTGACGCCCGCAAGTGCACGGGTTGCCGTGCCTGCGAAACCTTCTGTTCGTTGAAGCACGAGGGAGTCTGCAATCCGGCCAAGGGGAGAGTTCATGTCATCAAATGGGAGCAGGACGGTGTATACGTGCCCATCAATTGTATGCGCTGTGAAGAACCGGCATGTGAGCTGGCCTGCCCGAAGCAGGCGACCTATCGAAATTTTGAAACCGGCGCCATGATGGTGGATCCTCACCGGTGCATCGGGTGCCTGAGCTGCGTGTCCGCGTGCCCGTTCGGCGCCACGTTTGTCGATCCGGATGACGGGCGGGTGTTAAAGTGCGACCTCTGTGACGGCGATCCGACCTGCGTCAAAGTCTGCCCGACCGGTGCCATCACCTACGAGGAGCTGTCCAAAGAGGCCTATCTCAAATTGCTGCAAAATGCCGATCAGATACCACTGCTCGTCAAACAGGCACTGGGGGTTGAATGATATGAACGGATGGGTTGGCAACATACTCAAAATCGATTTGAGCGAGGGAAAGATCACCACCCAGCCCACCGACGCCTATGTCGATGACTACATCGGGGGCCGGGGGATCGGTGTGAGACTGATCTATGACCATTACTCGGTGGGCACGGATGCATTCGATCCGCAAAACCCTTTGATTTTCAGCACGGGGCCCTTGTCCGGGACCGCCGTGCCGGGTTCAGGACGGGTGGATGTCACCGCACTTTCCCCGATGAGCAACCTGAGGGCCAAATCCAATTTCGGTGCCTACTGGGGACCCGAGCTCAAGTATGCAGGCTTTGACCACATTCTCATTCAGGGAAGATCCGAAAAACCCTGCTATCTCTGGATTACGGATGGTCAGGTGGAAATCCGCGACGCCGGCCGCCTGTGGGGCAAGGATACCTTCGAAACCCAAACGTTGATTCAACAGGAACTCAACGACCCGGAAATCAAGGTCGTCTGTATCGGGCCTGCCGGCGAAAAGCAAGTCCGCTTTGCCTGCCTGATTACAGAAACCGGTGATGCCGCCGGCAGAACCGGCATGGGTGCCGTCATGGGATCCAAGAACCTCAAGGCGATCGCGGTGCGCGGAACCGGGGGCATACAGGCGGCGTATCCGGTCGAGCTGCTGGAACTTGCGATCCAGATCAACAAAGAGATACGGGAGAATCCGGCCTACAAGGAACTGTCGGAGTGGGGCGTGTCCCGTTCGATTCCCATGATGTACGAATTGAGTTTTTTTCCGGTCGGCTACTTTGAAGATGTCTGCTGGGAGGACATCATCAAAAAGTACCAGGGCATCGAATTCATGGACAAATATCAACTCAAGAGCGTCGGGTGTTTCAACTGTCCCGGTCGCTGCATGAGTTTTTTTTCCGTGCCGGATATCGGCAAGGGGGTTACATCTTGCGAACCATTCAGTGGTTTTACCGGCGCCGTCTGGAACCTGGACATGGGCGTTTTCTGGGAGGCTACCCGCCTGGTCAACCGCATGGGAATGGACGGCACCGAGACATCCGCCTGCATCGGTCTGTTGATGGAACTCTACCATGACGGCATCATTACCGCCAAAGAGACCGAAGACATTCCCATGGAGCGCGGCAGCAAGGAGGCGATTCTCACCACCATCCGAAAGATCGCCGACCGGGAAGGATATGGAGACCTGCTGGCCGAAGGACAACTGGCAACGGCTGAAAACTTCGGCCCGAAGGCTGTGGAAAAGGTCGACCTTGTCAAAGGACTCGCTCCCCACGCGTACGAATTCCGCGCATATAAGGGCACCGGTCTGATGCAGGCGGTCGGACATCGGGGAGATCCCCTGCCCCTGCGGGCAAGCCTGCTGGAGTTTGACTGGAACCATGCGCCCGACTGGTTTCAACAGGTCGCCAAGGAAAAATTCGGCAGTGATCAAGCATCCATTCCCACATCGTATCAAGGCAAGGCGATGGCGGCGATCATTTCCGAACATATGGAACGGGTGGCGGACAATCTGGGGATCTGCAAGTGGATTTATACCCTTTTCGTCTATGACGATGCAAAAATGCCGACCCGTCTGTTCAATCTGGTCACCGGCAAAAATTGGGACATCGCGCAGTTGCTTACCGTCTCGGAAAGGGTGCGCAACCTGGAGCGAATGTTCGATGTCCGCCAGGGCTTGACGCGAAAAGACGACAACCTGCCGAAAAAGTTCTTCGATCAGCCGCTGAAAAGGGGGCCCTATGAGGGGGAGGTGCTGGACAGGAAAAAATTCGAGCAAATGAAGGACGAATACTATGACCTGCGCGGCTGGGACAGAGAAACCGGTGTGCCCACCCCGGAAAAACTGGCGGAGCTCGGTCTGCGCGACATGGTTCAGAGCAAAGGAGTAAGCCCATGAACAAAGAGGACATTCTGGAAAAAGGCGCCATCTGCCAGCGCGGCTGCAAGACCTTTGCGGTCGCCCCCCATATTCCCGGCGGATTCATCCGCGTGGCCGATTTTAAAAAGCTCCTGGATGCGGCGGAAAAATTCGGTGCCGAAGCCCTCAAAATGACCTCCGGCCAGCGGATCGCGGTGATCGGCCTGCAGAAAGAGGATCTGGACGCGTTCTGGGAAGACGTGCAGATGAACATCGGATACGCCATCGGGCTGTGCGTGCGGATGGTCAAGTTTTGTCCGGGCACCACCTATTGCCGCCACGGCATCCAGGATGCCATGGGGCTTGGCCTGCGGCTGGACAAAAAATATCACGGCCGTATGCTGTCTGCAAAGTTCAAGATCGGCGTCGCCGGATGTGAATATGCCTGCAACGCACCCCTGTTCAAGGAAATCGGCCTGACCGGCATGCCCGGGGGATGGAAGGTCAATGCCGGAGGCACCTGCGGGGCAAAACCCCGGATAGGCGACATCATGGCGGAAAATCTGAATGATACCGACGCAGAGGATTTGGTGGATCGGATTTTCCGCTACTATGAAGAGGGCGAGTGGCCGCCGAAGGTGCGGCTTGGCAGAATTATCGACAAGATCGGTCTGGGTGAATTTCAAAAAGCGATCGGTGTCTAACGGAGAAGGGGTGATGAAAAAAGACGACATACTCGCCAAAGGCGCCATCCTGCAGCGCGACGAGGAAACTTACGCCATCGCGGCTCGGCTGACGGCCGGTGTCTTCGATGTCGAAACCGGCCGACGGATCGCCGAGGTGGCGGAAAAATACGGTGTTCAAACCCTCAAGGTCACCGGCGACGGCCGTTTGGCACTGATCGGAATCGCCCAGGAAGACATCGACGCGGCGTATGCGGACATGGGCGTCAAGCCGCAGCCGGGAACGGCGCTGTGTCAGCAATGCATCAAGGCATGTCCTGGAAGCACCTATTGCCAGAGGGGACAAAGAGACACCATCAACATGGCCCGGGAAATAGCCCAAAATTTGTACCCGTATCCCAAAATATCCTCCAAGATCAAAATAGGGATCGCCGGCTGCTTCAACTCCTGCGCCGAGCCGGCCATCAAGGACATCGGATTGATCGGCCTCCCGAAAGGCTGGGTGCTCATGGTGGGAGGCGCCGGCGGCAAAGATCCCATGATCGCCGAGACGGTGGCCCGGGACCTAAGCGACGAAGAAGCCCTGAAGGCCATCGAAAAAATCATGAAATACTACCGCGGAGCGTCCATGAGTCCCCGGACGCGGAACCAGCGTCTGGGCGTCATCTTGAAAAAAGAGGGGCTCGGCAGGCTGAGGGGGATCATCGGCGTGGAATAAAAGGAACCGTTGACACATCAGCGACAGGAGGTGAGGCGATGAAAAAGTGGGTGTGCAGTGTGTGTGGGTATGTTTACGATCCCGAAGCGGGCGATCCGGAAAACGGGATCGATCCGGGAACGGCCTTTGAAGACGTTCCGGATACATGGTTCTGCCCCAACTGCGGGGTCGGCAAGGAGTTTTTCGAGCTAGCGGCATAAAAAGGGACCGAGGCTATGGATCTGGACGGAAGCAAGCCGGTTTGCGGCATCTGCAAGGACTGGCAGGGCAAACGGGAGTGGGTGGACGGGATCGTCAAAGTCAGGCCGTCGGCCCGGGGCCAATGCCTGCGGCTGAAAAAGGTCAAACCCCCTCACGGTGGGTGCGACCACTGGGAAAAGTGGGAAGGAGGCGAAGAGGGCCGATAGGCAGGTAACGGTCGTTGTGAGAATCAAGGCCAGGACCGGAATGGCGGGAACCGCAATCAGTGATGATGGCGAAAGCGCAATCCAAACGCATCGGCATCCTGGGGCCGCCCCATGCAACGCTCATGATGGAAAATCTTCTTGAAGTGCTGCTGCGGCAGTACCTTCTTCATGAGGTCAAGCACCATTCCCCGCTGGAAACCACACCCCGCAGAGCAACGAAAGTCAAAACACGCGCCCACGACATGCCCGACATCTACAAGCTGCTTTACCAAGGTACGTTCGGCTACTGGCAGCACATCCCCAGTGAAGCATACTTTAGGAGGCACTAGGAGGGATGGTATGGTTCAAATTCAACCGGCGACATCTTACCTGGGGTTCCCGGAGCAGCCGGCGGACGAAGAGATCATCGACGCCCTCATCGACGATCCAACGGAGGTGCGCTGGCGTTGGGTCAGGGCTATGCTGCGCATCGAAAACGCCGAGCGGCTGGCTGAAATCAGACACCGTTTGCAAAAACGGATGGAACGAATCAAATCGCCGCTGCACTGGAAGGTGGTCTATCGTCTGCAATTGGCCATGCAGTCGATTCAACGGCCGGTTCTCGTAAAAGGATATGCGGTGGTCCGGGGCAGGGGTGCATTCACCCACGCCGAACTTGCCGCCGCCTCATACGATCCGTCTCGGCTTGCCACCGATCAGATCTCATCGGAGAATTGGCCGGCGGTGGAATTTCATGTCCACCCCAAGATGCCCGATTTGAAGTTCCTGTCGGATATGCGAAAGGCAGGGGTGCGTCATGCGGTCATACTGGCAACGGACACGGATCCGGCCGACGTCGATCGACCGGAAATCGTGGAAAAGCTGAAACGTGCCTACCTCGGGTCCGGTCATTCCAGGAAGATCCCGTTTGCACGGTTTCTTGAAACCATCCGGGCGGCACTCTATTCGCGAACCCACGTGACCGACCAGGACGTTGCCGACTGGGTTTCGGATTATCCGGACACCCTCATCGGTTTTGGATCCGTGAACCTTGGCAAAGACTGGCGCTACGTTGAAAAAAAACTGGACCGAATCCGGCAGCTGGGACTGAAGGGCATCAAACTGCTGCCGTATTCCCAGTTCTTCAACCCGGCTGAAAACGAAAATATGGACCGGTTGTTTACGTACTGCCGAAAAACAGGCTCGATTGTGCTGAGTCATTCCGGCTGTGCCGCCGGCGCGTTTGAAATTCCGGAACTCAGCCGGGACTCGCACCCGACGCTCTGGGAAGCCGTGGCGAAAAAATACCCGGATGTCCCCATCGTGCTAGCCCATTTTGCTTCCTACAGCACCCACCAGCCGGGAATATGGTTCAAGGAAGCCCTGGCCCTGATGAAAGAATGTCCAAACGTCCATGCCGACATCAGCGCCGCCCACTACCTGCTGACGGATGCGGGTACCGTCGAAGAAATCCGCGCGACCGTCGGCTTCAGCCAGGTGCTGTTCGCCACGGACTATCCGGGTCCCCTGTACTACGGATCGAGCCTTGCCCGGCTTGTTACCACCGTCAGGGGAAATCTTCTGTTGTCCGAAGCCGAACAGCGTGCCGTACTGGTCGAAAACGGCCGAAGACTGCTTGGGCTTTCCTAGCTGCAACACCCTGTAAAATAGTATTGCGGTCATTTAGAAAGATCCGGAATGGGGCAGGAGGCCAAGGGATATCGGCTCTCCTGCCGGCCAAATCCCGCCTTTGGCGGGACGCCATCAAGGCCGCGTAAAGACGGCCGTTGTTGAAATCTGCAGCATACACCCTCGGCAAGGCGATGAAACGCTTCAGTTTAGCTTCCTACATGGAGGGGATCCATCGCGCCCATGCAGAAGGGCGCATGACCTATGCGGATCATTATGTGCCAGAATCCGGGGCCATGCAATATTCCAATCATATTTCATGGGAAGTCAACGGGGTATATTACGAGGGGGGATTGTCCTTTACCAACACCCGTTCTTTGTTCAACGGCATCCGACTGGTCATGGACGGTTACAGGGGCAAGTCGATTCACTTTTTCGAACTGGGCCCTGGCGCCGGAAATGCGTGCTACGAATTTCACCGCCTGGCCAAAACAATGCACATCGATGTGGAGATCCACACAGCATCCTACACACCGGTCAATCCCTACATGCCCCTGCTGTGTGCAGGCGACGAACTGCTGGCGCATCTTTCGTCGAATCGGCACCTCAAAATCCTGGAGCAGAACGCACAGGGCTGCTCATGGTATCTCCTGGACGCGGACCTGTTTCGCATGTCTGACGAAAAAATCAGCCAAATATTCAGGCAGCTGGATACGCCCTACATTCATCACCAGTACATCGGCCGCTATCCAGAAGATATGGTTCTGCCTTCATTTGAATTCGATTTGATTTATGACATGTTCGGCCCGCTGCACCGCAAAGATGTCGGATCCATCGTCGATGCTTATTCCCGCTTGTCCGAACAAGGGGTGCTCTTTTTTATGTTTCACGAGCGCTATCGACCGGGACAGATCATGTTCGAAGGCGCCAGAAAAAGATCGACGCCGCTTTTCGATCCGGGGGATACCGTGGTGGTTGACACGGGCAACTGCGCGGCCTTGGCCGCCAGGGAGAACAGCCCGCTTGCGCGCCGTTTCCGAAAAAAATTCAAATCAGCGTTTCAAACGGTACCGGCGGACAACATGATGACTTTTTTAAAATGGCTTCATGGAGACGGGCCATAAGGGGGCGGGGTGGGGTGTTCCATTTCCGGCGGCAGAACAAAACTGGCCGGCCGTCTCATCGGCAACGGCATCCGTTTCCGCTGTCTGAAACTCATGGGCCACCCGGTGAAACCCACGGCTGTCAGCCTCGAGATCACCCACGAGTGCATTGCCCGGTGCATCATGTGCAATATCTGGAAAATCCCGCATGATGTCCCCAACCTCCCCGTCGACCGATGGCTGCGGATATTGGATTCGCCGCTTTTCTCGAATTTGAGGGAATTGGATATCACGGGCGGAGAACCTTTCCTCGTGACAGCGCTGCCCGAATTGTTTGGGGGCATCGCTGATTTAAAACAGACACGACTCGCGTCGCTTCGCTCCATCGCCATTACGACAAACGGCATCCTGACCCGGCGGGTGCTGGCAGATATCCAAGGAATCCTGCCCGGGTTGAAGGCCGCCGACATCGAGTTGGTTGTGGCCTGCGCCATGGATGCCGTCGGCCCAGTACATGACCGCATTCGCCGTGTCAAGGGCGCCTGGTCCAAGGTCCATGACACGATCCAGGGACTGGCCAACCTCAGATCGCAGTTTCCCAATCTCGTCCTGGGTTTGAAAACCACCGTACTGCCCGCCAATGTCGATGCACTGGATGACATTGCCGACTACGCGGCCGACAACGGCCTGTTTACGATCATTTCCCCGCGCATCATTACCCGGGGACGTTATCTGAATCCTGAAAAGGCGGCCGAAATGGCTTTCAACGAACAACACATCGAGAAAATAATCCGATTCTATCGGAAAGGCCGCTCTCTTTGGCGTTACCATAACAAGCAGATGATCCGGTTTCTAAAAACCGGTCGCGTCAAAAAACCCTGCACCTGCGGGTTCAACTATTTTTTCTTACGCTATGATGGCACCCTGTTTTTGTGCCCACTGGTGGATATCCCGATCGGTACCGTGACAAAATCGGGATTGAAAGATTTGCTTTTTTCCCCAAAAGCCCGCCGGGTGCGCCGCCGCATCGGAAAATTTCCAGACTGCAGCCAGTGCACCGAACCCGGGCTGGAGCGCTTTAGTCTGCCTTTCGAGGGATGGACCTATCTGAAAATGATGTATACCCTGTCGCCCGACGCCTTTTTTACGCTCCATCGCCACATGGGACTGGATAAATATCTGCCATGATTCTTCCCCAGACGGAAAAGGTGACACTGCTTCTCGAAGATGCAGGACTGCTGCCGCCGGAAATGCTGACACTGATGATCACCGACATCTGCAACCTTCGGTGCCGGCACTGCTGGCTGGACTGCGGGACCGATGCCAATGATGCGGCAGGTCCGGTACCCGTAGCGGTTGTCTCGCGCATCATCGAAGATTTCGCAAAGTTGGGGGGTACGGCCTTAACCCTTACCGGCGGAGAAGTGCTGACCCATCCGGACTGGTTCAAGATCCTGGCATTTGCCTGCAGCCAGCGGACACTCACCTCGGTTTGTCTGCAAACCAATGCTGTGCTTGTCACCCGCGAGATCGCAACGGCGCTTGGTACAATTGCGGACATGAAGTTTTCGATCCAGGTCAGCATTGACGGGGCTTCGGCAAAATCCCATGATCGGGTTCGCGGAAATGGCAGTTTCGACATGGCTATGCGCGGGCTGCACCGTCTGGTAGTCGGCAATATGGGACCTCGAATCCAGGTCGCTTTCACGGAGATGCGTCACAACATTTCCGAAATCGGTCGTCTCATGGAAATACTCGAACCCTTGAACATCCGGAAACTGGTCAGCGGAACCCTGGTCAAGGGCGGACGAGCCCGTCGAAGCGATCGGCTGGCCCTTCCCGTTCCGTCCCAGTATGTCGAAATCATCAACCGCTACCGATCGGACACCGCTTTCAGAACCCTCTACGACAGGATGGGCAAGATGCCCGCCATCGAATGGTACAAGGGCAAGTCGACCCCGACGGAGCGGGTTTGCAGCTGCATCAAAACCCCGTTTATCACCGCCGAGGGGCGGATGTACCCGTGCGTCATGCTCCTTGCCGACGCATATGGCATCGCCGGGGTTCTCCAGCGGCCGATGCCGGACGTCCTTCTGGAAGCACTACCCCTATGGGCCGAACTGCCGCAGATCGAACAGCGCCGACGCAAGATGCTCAAAACCTGCAGCGACTGCCCGGGAAAAGCCCATTGCGCAGGGGGGTGCATGGGCAGGGCGCATGCAAACTCCGGCAAGCTGATGGAAGTAGAGGATCGGTGCGCACTGAGAAGGGCTGTATACGCCTTAAACAAGCTACCGGAGCGGCGCAGCGGAATCAATTGAGGCCCGTTCCATGAAAACCGACGCCTAACCATAGCGAATTTTTTACTAAATTGAATCGCATAAAAAAAGACCTCACCAGACAAGACAAAGAGAAGACATAAAAACCCGTTTTAGGCAATGATCCGCCTTTTGCTGTGAACCGTCGGTCTTGCCGTGGGGCCGGACCTTTCCGTTTCAGGTTTTATCACCGCCGTTTGAAGCTTTTGCATCGGCACCGCGGGGTCGATTCCCATGCCCCGGCATCTCCTCTACTTGTGGCTCGCCTTCAATTACTCCATGTTCCCTTCCACAAGTTCGGCGATGTCCAGGGTCTTGATCTGCTCTTCTTTTTCCAGTTCTTTCATCCCGTCTTCGATCATCGTCAGACAGAATGGGCAGCCGACAGCGACGCTGGCCACCTGCCGGCGAACAATTTCCTCGGACCGCTCCAGGTTGATCCGTTTGCCGATGGTCTCCTCCATCCACATCCTTCCGCCGCCGGCCCCGCAGCAAAAGCTCTCCCGCCCGCACCGTTCGAGCTCTTTGAGCCCGTCTTTGGAAGCGGCTGCCAAAACCGATCTGGGCTGGTCGAATATGTCATTGTATCTTCCCAGGTAGCAGGGGTCGTGATACGTCAGGCCGCCCTCCATTGACGGGTTCAACCGGATTTTTCCCTCTTTGACCAGCCGGTGGATGAACCCGGCATGATGGACAACCTCGTAATGGCCGCCCATTTGCGGATATTCGTGCTTGAGGGTATTGAGACAGTGCGGACAAGCGGTGATGATTTTTTTCACGTTGTAGCCGTTCAGGGTTTCGATATTGGCCTCGGCCATCATCTGAAACAACATCTCATTTCCGACCCGGCGGGCGAAGTCTCCGGTGCATTTTTCCTCCACCCCCAGGATCGCAAAGCTGACGCCGGCCTTCTGGAGAATCTTCACCAGGCTCTTGGAGACCTTCTTTGTCCGGTCGTCGAACGACCCGGCGCAGCCGACCCAGAGCAGGTAATCGGCGTCCGAATCCTCGGCCATGGTTTTGACATCGAGGCCCTCGGCCCAGTCGGCCCGCTTGTCATATCCGATGCCCCAGGGATTGCCGTTTCGCTCGAGCCCCTTGAGGGCCGGGTTTAACTCCTTGGGATAGGCTTCGGCCATCAAAGTCTGCCCCTGTCTCATGGCGATGATGCGGGGCACATGTTCGATGGCCACGGGACAGACCTCTTCGCAGGCCCGGCAGGTGGTGCAGGCCCAGAGGGTGTCTTCGGCGATCACGTCGCCGACCAGGTGCTTTTCGCTGTTGAGCGCCGCCATCTTTTCTTTCAGTTTTTCGATCTGCTCGGCATCCCCGGTTTGGTTGACGGCTGCGGCCAGATTCCCTCTTTGGATGATCCGGTCTGCGTTGGCGTACAGCTCGAACTTCAGGCTGTCGTTGAAATCGTGCAGGTTCAGGGGTTTTTCGGTGATGTAGGTGGGACAGACCTGCTTGCAGCGGCCGCACTCGGTGCAGGTGTAAAGATCCAAACCCTGCTTCCAATCGAGCTGGTGGATATGATTGATGCCCAGCGACTCGCCTTCCCAGGCCGCTTCGTCTTCCAGATCCAGCAGTTTGGGTTTTTCATGGGGGTAGCCCAGCTTTTTTAAAAACACGTTGGGCAGTGCCGTGATCACGTGGAAATGCTTCCCCATGGGCAAAATGTTCAGAAAAACAAGCTGGGTGCAGATATGAAGCCAGAACATGGCAACCAGGATGCCGGCGTTGGCATCGGCGCCGAATCCTGAAATGATTCCGGCGGCGCCCACCGCCACCGGGGTCCAGCGAAATTCGGATCCGTACTGCGGATTGTCGAAATAGTGGATGCTCTCCGGGTTGTTGAACAGTTGAACCAGATTGTACCGGGCGCCGTCGAGCATAAGATCCGACACCATCAAAATCCCGATCAACCCAAGGACCAGGTAGGCTTCGAAGGTGTTGTGCAGCCGCTCGGGTTTGACGACGACCCGGCGGAAAACCGCATAGAGAACCATCAACAGCACGATCCCTTCCATAACGTCCTTTAAGCCGAGATACAGGTAGCCGAGCAGATGTTCTTCCCCCAAAAACGGCAGCTGAAAATCTTCTGCAAATCCCTGGCCGTAGAGCGTGATGCTGCGGATCAGAAGGACACAAAACCCCCAGAAGATAAGGGCGTGCATGATCCCCGAGGGTCTTTCTTTTTTCCTGGCCACCAGGCGCTTCTGGCCGATGGCCAGAACCAGGAGGTTCTTGAGCCGCTCCTTGATGTGGTCGAGCCGATCGGCGGGCTGCAGCGCCCGCAGCAGCTGGATTCTTTTGGTCATCGTGCGGGCGAAAATCGCTAAAGCGACAATGAGCAGAACCGTCATGAGAAGCGGATTCATGGATGCCTCATGTAAAACTTCATCCGAAGACTAATGCGACAGTTAGGGCAGAAAATTTCCAGATCCCAAGCACCAATAAACAAACAATTTCCAAATCTCAAATTCCAAATTCCAAACAAAATAGCCTGAGAATATTTATTCTTTTGAACCTTGGGATTTTGGTCATTGGGATTTGTTTGGAATTTGGTATTTGGTGCTTGTGATTTTTTGCGTTTTTCCTTCTTTCACCGTCTTACCTCCCAGCAAGGGTGGAACCTGCCAAAGATCCCGATCCTGGCGGGGGATGACAGGCTGGGAACTTTCGATTATGATCAAACTGATAGTCTCGCCATCAGCGGCGGGGCTATCCCCTGACCTTCTTGATTTCTTCCCGAAGAATCGGAACCACCTCGAACAGGTCTCCGACAATGCCGTAGTCGGCCACGTTGAAAATGGGGGCTTCCGGATCCTTGTTCACGGCCAGGATGACTTTCGAGCCGTTCATGCCGGCAAGATGCTGAATGGCGCCGGAAATGCCCACGGCAATATACAAAGAAGGTGCGACGATCTTGCCCGTCTGGCCGACCTGCTTGTTGTGGGGCAAAAAGCCGCCGTCGACCATGGCGCGGGAAGAGCCGAAGCCGGCGTTCAGATCGTTGGCCAGTTCCTTGACCATGTCGACCCCTTCCTGGTTCCTGGCCCCCCGGCCCACCGAGACGACGATGTCGGCATCGGCAAGATCGATGTCGCCGGTGGCATCGGAGATGAGCTCCTTGACCACGGTTTTGGCATCCGGCGCCGGAGCCGAAAGCAGGACGACGTTTTCGCTGCCGCCGATTCCTTCGTCCGCCTCGAAGGCGCCCGCGCGCACGACGGCCACCAGCTTGTCGGTATTGGCCTTGACCCGCTGCATCACCTTGTTGGTGAAAGCGGGCCGTAGAACTTCGATGTGATCCCCCTCCAGCATGACGTCGGTGATTTCATTGGCGCAGGCGGCGTCCAGCTGCACCGCCACCCGGGGGGCGACGGCTTTGCCGCCTTCGGAAAAACCGAACCAGACGATGTCGGCACCGAATTGCTTTGCGGCATCGACGACGCAGGACGCGTAGGGGCCTGCGGAAAACAGCGCAAGGCTTTCATCGTCTGCGATGTATTGGGTATCGGAGCCTGCCTTGGCCAGTTCCGGAACCAGCGATTCGATATCGCTGCCGATGGCCGCCACGGCAACTTCCGCACCGATGGCCTTGGCCTTTGAACACAATTCTGCGGTGCTGCCTTTGAGTACACCCTCTTTGATGTCTGCCACTACGAGTACTTTTGCCATGATATGATTTCCTTGCTGGTATCGGGTTCGTATTCGCAGGTGATAACAAATCCGTTGTCGGACCGGCTACAGCACCTTGGCTTCATCGGCCAGAAGCTGCACGACCTTTGCGGTGATCTCTGCCGGGTCGCCCTCGAATTTTTGCCCGCCCTTGCGCTTTTCCGACTCCATGAATTCGAGGATTTCCGATTTCGGGGCGCCGGCGCCGACCTCGTCCGGCGAAGTGCCCAGCGCGGCCAGATCCATTTCCTCGATCTTCTTTTTCTTGGCCATCATGATGCCGCGCATCTGGGGCAGCCTCGGTTCGTTGATGCTGACGTCGACCGTGACCACGGCAGGAAGCGTCAGCTCGACGATTTCGGTTCCACCGTCTCCGGCCCGTTTGACCTTGATGTGCTGCTCGTCCGTCACCTCGATGCCGATGACGTTGCTCACGCACGGCAGCCCCAGATATTCGGCCAGGAGGATGCCGGTATGCCCGCTGTCCGTGTCCTGGGCCTGCTTTCCGGTGATGACGAGGTCATAGCTTCCCGCCTCGTAGACCTTCTGGAGCACCTTGGCCAAAATCGACGAATCGGCCCCGGTCAGCGCCGGGTCCTCGATATGGATGCCGTTTTCGATTCCCATGGCGTAGCATCTGCGGATGATATCGGTGTTGTCCCCGCCGCCGACGCTCACCAGGGTGGTTTCGGCCCCATGGTTTTCCTTCATCTGAACGGCGGCTTCCACGGCGCTTTCATCCCAGGCGTTGATCACGTATTGCAGCCCTTCTTCGACAATGGCGCCGTCGTTTACCTTGATGTTCAACTCCACATCGACGACTTTTTTGACGGTTGTCAGAATTTTCAAGTTGCCCTCCTCTGTATCGTGGTTCGTTTCGTTTCAGGCTTCAGACTGCAGTAAAAATCCGGGCTCAGAAGACCCGGCTTCGATATCAGCCCAGCGGGCATGTAAACTTAAATCCGAAATTCGAATTTTCATTTTCATCCGCTCTGGCAGAAGCCACAGATGGTTCTTATGTGAAACTTCGGTCGAAGCCGGCGGCAACAACCGACCTATCCGCGCCTTGGGTGTTGGAGGTTGGAGGGCCACGCTCCGTCGTGGCCGGCTTTTGTTCATTACCGGCAACACGGACGCGACAGAGCGCGTCCCTCCAACGGCGGGGCTTCGACATCAGTTTCATATTTGATCAAACTGAACGCCTTGCGTTCAGCGGCGGGGCTGTCCTGGCCATGAAGAACCGAATTTCCAGACTGCACTAAACTGTCACAATGCGGTGTTCTCCGCATACGACGATCAGTTCGGATTGTTCAAATGCGCAGACAAGGGTCATGTTCAGCGCCCGCCCCATCTCCGCGGCCAGCGCGGTCGGCCTCGATTTGCTGATCATGACCGGCAGGCGCGCCCGGGCCGCCTTTTGCACCAATTCGTAGCTGATCCTCGAAGACATGACGAGGAGCCGGGCCTGGGGCAGCCTTTTGCTCATCAGGAGCTGGCCGACCGCCTTGTCCAGCGCATTGTGCCGGCCGACGTCCTCGGCAAAGGAGACGGTTTCCAGGCGATCGTCGAAGACAAGGGCAGCATGCGACCCCCTGGTTCTCGGATAAACGCTTTGGCTTCGGTATAATTGCTCGATGCAGTCAAACACCTGTTCGAATTCGATCTCGAAGCCGTTTTCCGCCGGCGCCAATACCTGATGAAGATCCTTTAGCATCTGCTTGCCGCAGATCCCGCAGCTGGTTTGGCTGACAAAGCCCCGCCGTTCGAGAAGATCGGAAATCTTTTCCCGCCGCTCCGGGGTAAGCCGCACATCGATCACGTTCGGGTCCAGGTCCTGGCAGTATCCGACGGCGGCAAAATCATCTGCGGAGTCGACGATTCCTTCCCCGAGGCAGAATCCGGCCGCGTGAAACATCTCCTGCCCCGGCGTTCTCATCACCACCGAATAGGGATTGCCGTCGATCCGGATCAAAAGAGGCTCTTCTCCAATCAGTTCGACCGAATCGGTCCGGCAGCCGTTTTCTCCGCACCGAAGGGCGTCGCAGGGTTCAATATGTTTTCCTTCTGTCATTGGGTTTTGATCCTCGGCGCTTCGGGGGCATCAATTTGCCGGTGCTGCCCAAAGCAAAAAAGACTCACCGCAGAGACGCGGAGAGCGCAGAGAAAACGATAAAAACCTCTTTCTGAAAATTTTCCTCTGCGCTCTCCGCGCCTCTGCGGTGTGCGCCTATTCCTCTGACGGGGGCTTGGAGGCGAGCGGAGGAAAAGATAGAGATCCGGTCAACACGAACGCCGCCTGCAGATAGGATGTCGGACAGAGCGGAAAGCATTCCTTGCAGCTGTCGCACTCCTTTGCGGCGATTTCCGGAACGAAACTGATCTCCTTTCGTATTCCCCTGTCGACGAACCCGACAGCGTGCTTTTTCTTGACCTCGGCGCAGTACCTCACGCATAAGCCGCAATGGATGCAAAATGAGGCCTCTTTTTCGAAGCGGTTCCGGTCTGCGCCATACTCCTTGGCCAGGTCGAGCAGTACCGGCGAATCCGGCGCATGGGCCATGAGCAGCTCCAGGATGGTTCTGCGAATTCTGTCGATTTTTTCGGACCGGGTCCGCACGGCGATATGCTCTTTTACCGGAAACACGCAGGAGACCACCAGTTTGCTCCATCCGCGTTCTTCCACTTCCACAAGACAGAGTCTGCACCCTCCGAAGGGTTCCAGCTTCTCATGGTGACAGAGGGTCGGGATGGCAATCCCCGCCCCCCGGGCGGCTTCAAGGAGGGTCATCCCTTCTTTCGCCTGCACCGGTTTGCCGTCGATTTCAAGATGAATGTCGCTCATTTAGCTGACGCTTTCTGCTTTTTTCGTTAGCGTTCTTTTTTCTTCCTCGATCGGCGCCGGAACGGGCTCCCCGGAGATCTTCCTCACCGCCCTGAACTTGGAAGGGCAGACCTCCAGGCAGGTCCCGCACCTGGTGCATTTTTCCTGGTCGATGATATGAATCGTTTTTTTGGCGCCGTCGATGGCGTCAACCGGGCACTTCTTGCGGCAGATGCCGCAGGCGCTGCACTTTTCCGGATCGATGTAAAACGCGATCAGCTCCTTGCAGGACAGCGCCGGGCATCGTTTCTCGTTGATGTGCGCCTCGTACTCCTCTTTGAAGTAGCGCAGGGTGCTCAAGAAGGGGTTCGGCGCACTCTTTCCCAGGGCGCAAAGAGAGGCTTCGATGGCGGTCTCCGACAACTCCTCCAGCGTCTCGATATCCCCTTGCCTTCCTTTTCCCTGGGTGATGTTCGTCAGAATCCGATGCATCTGGCGAAGGCCCTCGCGGCAAGGGACACATTTCCCGCAGGATTCGTCCGTAAGAAAATTGATGAAATACCTGGCCACATCGACCATGCAGGTATCTTCGTCCATCACGATCATGCCGCCGGATCCCATCATGGAGCCGGCCTTTGTCAGTTCGTCGAATCCGACCTCGAGATCCAATTTTTCCTCGGGGATGCATCCGCCGGACGGACCGCCGGTCTGCACCGCCTTGAACTTTTTCCCGCCGGGAATGCCTTCTCCGATATCGTAGACGATTTCTCTCAGACTGATTCCCATGGGAACTTCCACAAGACCCGTATTGTTGATCTTGCCGACCAGGGAAAAAATCTTCGTCCCCTTGCTGCCTTTTGTTCCCACCTCGGCAAACCAGTCAGCGCCTTTGTTGATGATCAACGGCACATTTGCCCACGTTTCCACGTTGTTGAGCACCGAAGGTCTTTCCCACAGGCCTTTGATATTGGACCGGATATACTTGGGCCTGGGCTCTCCGACCCGGCCTTCCAACGCCGTCATCAGCGCCGTTGATTCCCCGCAGACGAACGCGCCTGCGCCCTGATGGACAATCACCTTAAAGGAAAAATCGGACCCGAGAATATTTTCTCCCAAAAAGCCGTATTCTTCGGCCTGCCGTATCGCCAGGCCGATATTCTTCACCGCCAGGGGATATTCCTGGCGGACGTAGATATACCCCTCTTGTGCGCCGACCGCATAACCGCCGACGATCAGGCCCTCTAAAATGGAATGGGGGTTTCCTTCAAGAAGCGCCCGGTCCATGAATGCGCCCGGGTCCCCCTCGTCGGCGTTGACGATCACATACTTGGTTTTTTCTTCCGCGTTTCGGGAGCCTTCCCATTTTCTCCCCGCCGGAAACCCGGCTCCGCCCCGCCCTCTCAGGTTGGATTTTTTCACCTCCTCGATCACCTCCACCGGCGTCATGTCAAAAAGCGCCTTGTTCAGCGCCGAATATCCGCCGATGGCCAGGTAGTCGTCGATGCTCTTGGAATCGATCCTGATGTTGCTGCAAAGAAGCGTCCGCTTCTGGTTCCTGTAAAACGGAATATCCGGCTCCCGGACAACCTTTTGACCCGTCGCCGGATCCTCATAGCAGAGCCGATCGACGACCTTTTTCTTTTTGATGGTCTGTTCGATGATTTCCGGGACATCTTCGGCCGTTACCTGAAGGTAGCAGATCTCCTCCGGGTAAATCACGACAACCGGCCCCCTTTCGCAAAACCCGGGGCAGCCGGTTCCCTTGGTGTCCACTTTTGCGGCCAAATCCTGCTGTTCGATCTCTGCCTTGAATGCGGCGATCACCTCATCGGCGCCCGAGGCGATGCAGCCGGCCCCGGCGCAGATGGAGATGCAGGGCCTGGCCGGATCCTTCCTGGACAACAACTCTTTTCTGAAGGCCTCTAACTCTTCAGGCGTGCGGATTCTCGCCATAATTTTCCCCTACTCATAAGTTTTCAGAACTTCTGCCGATTGTCCCGGGGTCATCTTGCCGTGGGCTTTCCCGTCGACTTCCATCACCGGCCCCAAGGCGCAGCAGCCGAGGCAATTGACGGTCTCCAGGCTGAACTTCAGATCCAGGTCCGTCTCGCCCGGCTTGATGCCGGTCTGGTCCTGCACCGCGTCGAGGATCCGCGTCGCCCCGCGGACGTGGCAGGCCGTGCCCATGCAGATGTGAATCCCGTGGCGTCCTTTGGGAACGAGGCTGAAGGCCTTGTAAAAGGTGGCAATATGCTGGATCCGGGTATACGGAACCTTCAGTTTTTCAGCGATCCTTTCCAGGGCGGCCTTGGGAAGCCAATGATGTTCACTCTGGATCTCCAGCAAGATCTGAATCAGGGAGCTGGGTTGGCAGTGATGCTTTTCGATGATTTGATCGATCCTGTCGTTTTCCATCGCAGAATTCCTATTTTTCAGGCAAGCGCATAGCATTTCCGGCTTTCGTCGTATCGCAAAAGGCCCTGCCTCGACGAACGGTTGATGTGCCTCGATATCTCGGAAGGATTCAGGCCCAGAATCTCGGATATTTCGCCGGTCGAAAGGGGCTTTTCCTGCAGCAGCAGCATGATCTGACCGACGGCCAGCTTGTTGACGATCAGTTCGGTAAACAGCGTGTTAAACTCGCCGCCGGCATAAAAGTCCCGGTAGGCGTCTTCGGATTTGGGCGTGATTCTCAGCCGCTCCCTTTCCACCAGCTTGATGAAGGGGACCAGTCTTCTGGCCGCATCGAGCTTGAGCCGCATGCCTTTTTCCCCGATTCCCTCGGATCGCCCGAGCGGGCCCAAAAATTTGATCTTTTTTGCAAAATCGTTGATCTTCTCGGCCAGAATGATGCCGTCGCCGGAAGACATGAACTCGATTTGCAGCCTTTCCGGATTCAGTCCGATGTGCTCCAGGATCTTTTGGCACAAAAGCGTGGTGCCCAGGGCGTCGAAGTTTCCATGGGTGATGTAGTTGCATTCTCCCAGACGGCATCCGCCGATAAAAACGCCGTCCTGCCCGCTGGAAAAGGCTCTCAGGACGAATTCCAAATCGACCCTTCCGGAGCACATCACCCGGATCATTCTAATTTCGTTTGCATATTGTAGTCTGGAGACCCCAGCCATGTCAGCGGCGCCGTACGCTCACCAGTGGCATACGAAACCCAGTATTTTCGGCTTGAATTGACGGTCCGCACTCATGTTTTCCAATCTCCTTTGTTCACCGCTTCAAGAGAGTCCCGGCCGGATCTTCTACAGACAGCAGGCTTCCGGCGCTGCCGCGTCGATCTGGCACAGGATCTCCTCGTCTGTAAAATGCTTCAAGACGATCGCATTGGTCGGGCACTTGGCGTTGCAGAGGCCGTCGCCCTTGCAAAGCACGGGATTGACCCAGGCCTTTTTCCCGGCGGGCCGGTCGACCAAATCGATCGCATCGTAGGCGCAGGCGCTGATGCAGGCTCCGCAGGAGACGCAATCGCTTTCCCGGACCTCGCAAACAGCCCCTGAGGCAACCACGGTATCGTGGGAAAGAAGCGTCAGGATCCGACCGGCGGCGCCGTACGCCTGGGTGATCGCCTCCGAGAGGTGCTTCGGATACTGGGCCATCCCGCAAAGGAAGACGCCGTCTGCGGCAAACTCCACCGGCTTCAGCTTCGCATGGGCCTCTTTGAAAAATGCATCCGGGCTCAGGGTCAGTTTGAACCGGCCGGCCAGCTTGTCCGTGGATAAAGAAGGGACCACGGCAGCGGCCAGAGAAACCACGTCGGCATCCAATTCGAGCCGCCAGCCCAAAATGGGATCCGGCACGGTCACCTGCAAAAATTCCCGGCCCCCTTCTTTGGCGGGCGCCACCTGCGGAAGGTCTTCCGGTTCGTACCGGATGAATTTGACATCCTTATCGGCGGCGTCCCTGTAAAAATCCTCTTTCAGGCCGTAGGTCCGCATGTCCCGGAAAAGGATGTAGACGTCCATCTCCGGATTGATCGCTTTGAGCTTCAGGGCGTTTTTGACCGCATGGCTGCAGCAGACCCGGCTGCAGTAGTTTCTGTCCTGGTTTCGGCAGCCGACGCACTGGATCATCACCACGCTTTCGGCGTTCATGATTTTTTCTTCTTTTGCCGCGATCTTTTCTTCCAGCTCCAGGTGGGTCACCACCCGATCGTCTGTTCCATAGAGGTATTCTGAAGGTTTGTACTCATCGGCACCGACGGCGATGACCGTCGCCCCGTGCTGGATCTCTTTCACTCTTCCTTCGGTCTGAACCGTGGTGAGGAAGTTTCCCACATAGCCGGAGACATCCTTGATGTCGGCTTCATGGGACACATGGATCAACGGGTTTTTGTAGACCGAACGAATCAGGTCTTTGAGATAGGCCTGCACATCGAGCCCTTCGAGGGTTTCGTGCAGCCTCCTGGCATTTCCCCCCAGCTCTTTTTCCTTTTCCAGCAAATGGACCTCGTGGCCCTGGCCGGCGATGGCAAGGGCGCAGGTCATGCCGGCGACCCCTCCGCCGACCACCAGCGCCGCCTTGTTGACCGGCAGGTCGAATTCCTGCAGCGGTTCCAGCCGGCTGGCCCTCGCCACCGACATCCGGATAATATCCTTTGCCTTCCTTGTGGCTTCGTCTTTTTCCTTGGAATGCACCCAGGAGCAATGTTCCCGGATGTTGGCCATATCCAGGTAATACTGATTGATCCCCGCTTCCCGAAGGGTGTCCCGAAACAGCGGTTCGAGGGTTCTCGGCGAACAGGCGGCGATGACGACCCGGTTGAGCCCCTTTTCCTTGGCCATGTCGGTGATTTCCCGGGCGGAATTCGTAGCGCAGGAAAACAGCTGCTCCTGGGCGTATACGACGTGGGGAAGGGTCAGAGCGTATTCGACGGCGGAAGGCACGTTGACCACGCTGCCGATATTGGCCCCGCAATGACAGACGAAGACCCCGATCTTCGGCTCTTCTGTGGAGACGTCCCGTTCCTCCGGGTAGATCCTTTCCACGGCCAGCTTTCCCCGCCGGTAATCCAGAAATTCGGCGCTCTGGACCCCGGCGCCGCTGGCGGTAAACACCGATTCGGGGATATCGGTGGGGCCATGGAAGGCGCCGCTGGCAAAAATACCGGGCCGGCTCGTCTTGATCGGATTGGCAGGATCGGTTCTGCAAAACCCGTGGGATTCGAGCTCGATCCCGAATTTGGCCGCCATGGCTTCATATTCGGCGGGGGGATTGAGCCCGACGGACAACACCACCATGTCGAACTCTTCTTCTTTGACCCCGTCGTCAGGGGTCGAATATCGGACGATGACATTGTTGTTTTCCGGATTCTCTCCCACGATCGATGCGTAGCTGCGGATAAACCGGGTGCCTGGAAGCTGCTCGGCCCGTTGAAAGTACCGCTCGAAATCCTTTCCCCAGGAACGGATGTCGTTGTGAAAGATCGTGCATGCGGCCTCTGGATCGTGGTCGTGGGTCAGGATCACCTGTTTCTGGGTGTAGGTACAGCACACCCCCGAGCAGTAGCTGTTGTCGCCCGGGGTCACCCGCCTGGAGCCGACGCATTGTATCCAGGCAACCTTTCGCGGATGCTTTCTGTCTGAAGCCCGCAGCACCTCCCCGGCATAGGGGCCGGTGGAGGAAAGCAGCCGCTCGTAGTCCATGCTGGTAACGACGTTTTCGAACTTTCCGTAGCCGTAGTCGTCCCTTGTCTTGGGGTCGAACGGCTCAACGCCGAGGGAAAGAATGATCGCCCCGACATTGACGGCGAGCTTTTCCTCTGTCTGGCGAAGGTCGATGGCGTCATTCTGGCAGACGCCTTCGCAGATCAGACATTTTTTCTCTTTCAGGTAAAGACAGCTCTCATCGATGTAGGCAACGAGAGGAATCGCCTGGGAAAAGTAGATGTGGACGGCTTTATTCTGGGATATGTCCTGGTTGTACGGATCCGGATACTGCACCGGGCAGTATTCCATGCAGGTGCCGCAGCCTGTGCATTTATCTTCGATGATATAGCGGGGCTTTTTTTTCAGGGTGACCTTGAAATCACCTGCTTCGCCTTCCACGCCATCGACTTCGGTATACGTGAGAACCTCTATGTTCGGATGCCGGCCGACCTCGACCAGTTTCGGTGAAAGAATTCACATGGAACAGTCGTTGGTGGGAAAGGTCTTGTCGAGCTGGGCCATGTGGCCCCCGATGCTCGGTGCCTTTTCCACCAGGTAGACCTTGAAGCCGGCAGCGGCAAGATCCAGCGAGGCCTGAATACCGCTGACGCCGCCGCCGACGACCATGACGTCTCCGAAATTTCGGTCCGAAAGGCTCTGGCAAAGCTGCTCAATCTGTTCTTTTTCCACTTCTCGTTGTCCTTTTCAGGTTGCTTGTCTGAAACTTCGGTCGATGCCGCGGTTTTTGTAGGGCACGACCTCCGTGTTGTGCCGCTGTGAACGGCACGGAGGCCATTCACTACAAAGGCAGAGTAGAAAGTTTCGTATCTGATAAATCTGGCTGATAGGACAGCCAGGGGTACCCCGCTCGCAGGATCAGATCACTTCCTGGATGATTTCCGTGATATCCTTGATTTCAAGGACGTTTTCCATCTCCAGGTTCAACCGGCTTTCCTCGAAATTGGTGATGCAGTAAGGGCAGGCGGTGGCCAGTACCTGGGCCCCGACTTGCCGGGCCTGCTTGAGCCGCAGATCGGAGAAGCGTTCGCTCATGGGGGTGTCCATCCAGATTCTGCCCCCGCCGCCGCCGCAGCAAAGGCTGTTTTTGCGGCAATCGGCCATTTCCATCAACTCAAGTCCCGGAACTTTCTGCAAAACATCCCGCGGCCGGTCATAGATGTCATTGTGTCGTCCCAGATAGCAGGGATCGTGATAGGTCACTTTCTTGCCATATTCCTTGGTGATTTCAAGCCGTCCCTCCCGGATCAGTTCGAACAGGAACTGGGACATATGCACGATCTCGAAGTTCACCATGAACTCGGGATACTCGTTTTTGAATGTATGGTAGCAGTGGGGGGACGAAACGATGATCTTCCTGACCCCGTTGTCGATAAAGGTCTTGATGTTTTCCCTGGCCAGGCGCTTGAACACTTCCTCGCTGCCGGTCTTGCGGATGCTTTCGCCGCAGCAGTTTTCCCGGGTCCCCAGGATTCCGAAAGAAACCCCGGCCTTGTCGAGGATGTCGGCCGTGGCCACGGCGACCTTTTTCATCCTCGGATCGTAGCTGCAGTAACAGCCGACAAAATACAGCGCCTCCATATCCTCGGAGAATTGCTTCACCGGCAGGTCTTTGGCCCAGTCGGCCCGCTTTTTGCGATCTCCCTGCAGGGGATTGCCTTCTGAAATGATGCTGGCCCTGGCCGTGCGGGCGGACTTGACGGAGGCCGGAAACACCTCGTACTCGGTGGCGACCCGGCGCAGCGAGACCCCGATGTCGATCTGCGTCACCCCCCGGGGGCAGTTCCGGGTGCAGTTTCCGCAGGTCGTACAACGCCAGATGTCCTCCCCGTCGATCTCGGTCAGGCCGAAGGCGGCCTCCCGGATGATTTTCCGCATGCTGAAGGTTCTGACCCGGTTCCACGGGCAGACCACGTCGCACAATCCGCACTGAAAGCACAATTTGTATGGTTCACCGCCGGCCTGCTTGATTTCCTCGATGACTTCTTTGAAGGGAGCGACTGTTTCCACTGTTTTCTGTTATCCTCAATCGGTTAAGTTCCAAACATCCCGCGTCAGGCTATTGTGCTTCCCGGGTGAAAAGACCACACAAGCACGAAACCCGATATTCGTGCTTCGAGTTTCGAATTTGTGGTTGCAATGGATTCCCATATGTTCGGAATTTCAGACAAAACTCTTTGCGACCGGGAATGTCACTCTTTCTTCCTCAGCCTTGCAACGGTCTCCATGATCTTGTGCAGCCCGTATTTGCCGGCGAGCGCTTCCAGCCCGATCTCCAGCTCCTCTTGTTCTTCTGTTTCCTCGACTTCCTCTTCCCGTTCCTCATAGGTCAGGGCGTCGACCAGGCACCACTGCACGCACTGGGGCTCGTCTTCGCCTTCACACATGTCGCATTTGAGGGGAAGACCCGAATCGGGCTCCTTGAACTCTTCCCTGGAGGGGCAAGAGGCCCGGCAAAAGGCGCATTCGTCGTATTCTTTCCCGTCGATCGTGTACTTGTCTCTTCCGGCGCATTCCGCCACCGCATAGTCACCCGCGCAGACCGGAACATAGACGTCTCTGAGCGGATCGCGGATCACCCGAATCCGGGATCGTGCCGGATTGTTGCCGCTGTATTTCGGCGAGGCGTGAAAGGCGGAACAGACGACCTCGCAGGCCCGGCAGCCGTTGCATTTATCGACATCGATTTTGATGGTTTTGACGATCTTCTTTTTTTTCTCACCCGTCACGGCGAACACCCCCTTCGCTGGTTGCCTTCTATTCTTCCACGGTTGCTTCTTCAGCCGGGGCCTTTTCGGAGGGGGCCTCATCGCTTTCCGTCAGAATCCCCCGCTTGATCAAGTCTTCGCTCACATATTCCAAATTCATTTTGTCGAGGTACGCCTTGGTCGGAATCCCCTCGCTGTTCCACCCCTTGTACCTGTAGTAGGTGTCCAGAAGCTCTTTTTCGAGCTCCGGAAACCGTTTTTTCCAGTGGTTTTCCGGCGGGTTGTCGTCTTTTCGTCTCATGCCCCGCCGGATGTTGATGGCACGGACCAGCGTACGATACCTTTTGGCGGCCTCGGTCAGCGTCTCTTCGTCCATGTCGATCCCGGCGCCGGCCGAGATGAACTTCGGATAGTTATGGATGTGGTAGGGGGGCTTTAAGGGAAACGACGAAAGGCCCGCGCACATCCCCAGGGCGTCGTCGATGTAATGCATCCGCTCCTGCCAGTCGACGATATCGCAGGTCATTTCCGCCGTCGGGTAATAGGGAATCGAATTTTCCCCGCGAAGCTCCCAGTCCAGAAAATACTGCTTGAACTTTTCGTCGGGGACCTGGATCCAGTCCTTGACGAATTCTTCTCTCTGCTCTCTTTTGGGAAACGGCGCCTGGGGAAACTGGCCTTCGATCTGGGTGATGTTGATCTTTTCCCCGGTGCTGTACATTAGAAAGTAGATCGGGTTGAGCATGGAGAGCTTCAGGGGGAGCTGTTCGTGTTTTTTGATGGTGTTGTGGGCGAATTTTTCCGCGCCCTTGCCGATCTTCTTGGCCGCCCAGTAGGTGCCGTCGGCCAGCACGTCTCCGACCCCTTCCCGCCGGACGATCATATCCAGCAGGTAGTAAAACCGCCCCTCGCTGTCCTCCGGAAAATCAGGCAGGTCGCCGTCGGTCAAGATGCCCTCTTCGTAAAGCTCGACGGCAAAGGCCATCACCTGGGGGGTGGAAAAACCGTCGACACCGTATTCGGTGGCCTTTTGTGCGATCTTCAGGCCGAAGTCGAGGCCCGAAAAGGCCGCCATGGTGTAAGTCAGCTTGGTGAAACATTTCATCATGTAGGTCGGCATGCCCGGGGGGGTGATCGTCGCCCCGCACTCCATCGGGCAGTTGTAACAGCTGATCAGCCGGGTTCGGGCATTTTCCATCGTTTCGGTCCACTCTTTTTCGATCTCCTCGTTCCAGAAGTCCTTTCTGCGAACGCGGGAATTTCCCCACATGAAGTTTTCGGTGTGCCACTTTTCATCGTGGACCTTCATCTCCTGGGGCGAGCCAAGTCCGGCCAAAATGGGCATCACCCCCTTGATCGGATTTTCTTCGCGCCACTTGATGTATTGGAGCACTTCCCTGCAAAGCGCCATATACTCTTCGGGCCGGGCCACATTGACATCCCTGGTTCCACGAACGGCGATCGCCTTGACTCCCTTGTCGCCCATCACGGCGCCGATGCCGCCCCGGCTGGCGCTGGACCTGCCCTGCTCGATGGAGGCGTAAAAAACGCGGTTTTCCCCGGCGAGCCCGACGGCCGCCACCTGGGCCTTGGGCTCGTTCAGCTCCTGCCGGATCAGGTCCTGGGTCTCTACGGCGCCTTTGCCGTGCAGGTGCGAAGCGTCCCGGATCTCGACCTGGTCGTTGTTGATCCACAAGTAGACCAGGTTCGGAGATTTGCCGCGAAGAATCACCTTGTCGTAGCCGGCGTATTTCAACTCCGGCGCCCAGAACCCGCCCATCATGGAAAAGGCCAGCAGCTCGGTCTGGGGGGAGATGGTGGAAACGATGGTGCGGTTGCAGCCGGTGGCCGGGGTACCGCACAACAGGCCGGCGGCAAATATGAGCAGGTTCTCCGGTGAAAACGGCTTCACCTCGGGAGGAACCCGGTCCCACAGGATCTTGGCGCTGGTTCCCAGTCCCCCGAGATACAATTCCGTGTCTCTCGGATCGGATTCCACCCGTTCGATATTTCCCCGGGTCAGGTCGATTTCCAAATGGTATCCAGTCTCTGCGTACCTCATTGTTTTCCCCTTTTACGAATGGTGCCGAATCTTCCCCATGATGTATCTTTGTTGATCATCTCGGTGGGCTGCCAATGGTTATCGGGTTCAAAAACCGGCTGAGCACAGGCATGCCGACAAAAAGTAACTATTATTTAGCTGTATTGTATCCATGCGTCAAGGAAAAATCCCGATGTGTACCGCCCCGCGCAGGTCCATCCAGCCCTTGCGCCCGCCATTGAAGAAGGCTTCTATATGTCCATTTCGGGGTTGATCATATCGCCTCTTTGAAAGCCCGGGCCGTGAGACTGCATTCAAACGGAATCCTGTCGCGAATCATCGGTCGAACGGTAGATCCATTGCTCACCCACCCGCCTTTTGGTTACATTATAGCTACAATGCAACTATAAAGGAGCTTCTCTCCTTGTCAAGGGGAAAATGGTGGATCGGGATTGTCGCAATAGGCGTGGCTTCGCAGGGCAGGCGGGCGCACTGTAAACGCAAATCCGAAAAGGACAAAAGCCTTTCTATGGTATTTTGTTTGGAATTTGGTGCTTGGGATTTGAAAATTTTCTTCCCTGTCGCATTTGCCTTCGACCGAAGTTTCAT
>CAYPFH010000006.1:0-35839 GCA_964409825.1 uncultured Desulfobacterales bacterium
AGATTCTCAGCGATCTGGTTCAGCACGTGGTCGAGCGCACCATCTCCGCCGGGGACTGCACCCTGGTGGTTCGTCAACGCCGACAAACCTACTGGTACTCGCATTTTGCCCACCTGTATGAAGCGGTGGACCATGCGGCCCAGTTTCTGATGGGGCTGGATGAAATCAACATGGAAATGGAAACGCTGGCCGAAGGGGTTCAGCGCTATGCCCAGCGGTGGTATCGGCTGGATCAACTCTACCGAAAGTACGTTTACCACGTCGTGCAGTCCGGACAGGTCACGCCGATGCAAAAACTTTCGGACATGATGGAAAACCGCTATGCCAACAGCTTCCTGCTGCCGCTCAACAACCAGTGGCAGGGCCTTGTGGATGAGACCGACAAATGGCACGCGGCACCCGTCACGCGGCAGGACCAATTTTTCACCCATTACGTCGAGCCTTTTCTGAAAAAAGAAAAGAAGGTCTTTGTGGTGGTTTCCGATGCCTTGCGGTTTGAAGCCGGACAGGAGCTGCAAAGCCGGATCCGCCAAGAGGATCGCTACGAGGCGGAACTCAAGCCCTGCCTGTCCATGCTGCCGAGTTACACCCAACTGGGCATGGCCGCCCTGTTGCCGGGACAAGCCCTGACCATTTCAGAAAACGATGCCGGAAGCGTAACAGTTGACGGGCAAAATTCCCAGGGTACGGCCTATCGCACCAAGATCCTGCAATCGGGCATCGCCCGGCCGGCAACCGCCATGCGGGCCGACGATCTGCTGGCCATGCACAAGAACGATTGCCGGGCGATGATCCGCGATCATGACGTGGTGTATGTGTACCACAACCGTATCGATGCCACCGGTGACAAGCGCGAGACCGAGGAACGCACCTGCGAGGCGGTGGAAGAAGCCTTGGAGGAGCTTGTCAAAATCATCAAAAAGCTCACCGCCGCCAATGCCAACAACCTTCTGGTGACGGCCGATCATGGCTTTTTGTACCAGCACCGGGCCTTGGAGGAGAGTGATTTTTCGGCCAGCGAACCGGAAGGTGAGGCCATCTATGTGCGTGACCGACGGTTTGTTATCGGCAAGAATCTGACGGATAAAGCGGGGTTTCGCAAATTCAGCGCAGCCCAACTCGGGTTGGAAGGGGATCTGGAGTTCCAAATCCCCAAGTCGATCCACCGCCTGCGGCTGAAAGGATCAGGCAGCCGGTACGTTCATGGCGGGGCATCACTTCAAGAAGTGGTCATCCCGGTGATCCAGATCAACAAGAAGCGCAAAAGCGATGTGTCCGCGGTGCCGGTAGAAATCCTTCAAGGCGCCTCCTCAGTGATTACCTCCGGGCAGGTGGCCGCGACCTTTTACCAGACCGAGCCGGCCACAGACAAAGTGCAGCCGCGATTTCTGCGCGCCGGGATCTACAATCCGGAGGGCGAACTGATCTCCGACAGCCACGAACTGGCTTTCGATCTAAGATCCGAGAACCCGCGGGATCGAGAAATCAAGGTGAGGTTCATGCTCACCCAAAAGGCCGACGACGCCAACGGCCGCAATGTCACCTTGCGGCTGGATGAAAAACTGGAAGGTACCTCGCACTATCGGGAGTACAAGTCGGTCCGCTACCTGATGCGGCGGTCGTTTACGAGTGATTTCGATTTTTGAAAAGCAACCACGAAAGGCACGAAAAGCACGAAAGAAAACAAGAAAGATGAGCGAGATTGTTTACAGGGAGGAATGCTACAAAATTCAAGGTGCGGTGTTTGCGGTTTATCGCGAGATGGGATGTGGTTTTCTGGAGGCGGTTAACCAGGAGTGCTTGGAGAAGGAGTTCGGCGCTCAGCAAATCCCTTACGTGGCAATGCCTGAATTGTATCTCGCTTACAAGGCACAGCCGCTGAAACAGACCTATCGGCCGGATTTTTTCTGCTATGGGAAGATCATTGTCGAATTAAAGGCTGTGCGGGACCTGGCACCGGAACACGAGGCCCAGCTCCTGAACTACTTGAAGGCGGCCAACGTCAAAGTCGGCCTGCTGGTGAACTTCGGAGCCTATCCCAGAGCCATCGTCAAGAGGTTTGTCCTGTAAACTGATTTCGTGCTTTTCGTGCCTTTCGTGGTTAAATTTTTTGCTTGAGGAACATCTATGAACACCCTGGATCAGAAAATCAACGAGCATTTCCCCGGGCTGGTCGTCCGTAAGGATCTGGTCAAGACCGTGAAGGGAAATGCCATTGTACCATCCTACGTCCTGGAGTACCTGCTCGGACAATATTGCGCCACCGCTGATGAGGCGAGCATCCAGACCGGCATCGAGACGGTCAAAGAGATTCTGCGCAAGCATTACGTGCACCGCAACGAAGCGGGGCTGATCAAGTCGGTGATCAAAGAAAAGGGGCGCCATAAGGTAATCGACAAGATCGTCGTGGCCCTCAACGATAAAACCGACGCCTACGAGGCCAGTTTCGCCAACCTCGGCATCAAGAAGGTGCTGGTCGATTCGGACACGCTCAAAAAGCACCCCAAGCTGCTGGTGAGCGGGGTTTGGTGCATTGCCGACCTGGAGTACATGTTCACCGAGGAGCGCAATGCGTCTCCGTGGATTCTGAGCAGCCTAAAGCCGATCCAGTTGTCGCATTTCGATTTTGACAGCTATCTGGAAGCGCGAAAGCGCTTTGAGACGGACGAGTGGATCGATCTTCTGGTCCAAAGCATCGGCTTCAATCCCGAAATGCTCGGTCGCCGGAGCAAATTTCTCCAACTTCTGCGGCTGGTGCCCTATTGCGAACGCAATTACAACCTGATCGAGCTTGGTCCCAAGGGAACGGGAAAATCCCACATCTATTCGGAGTTTTCGCCTCACGGGATTCTGATCTCGGGGGGCGAGGTGACCGTTGCCAAGCTGTTTGTCAATAACTCCACCGGTAAAATCGGCCTGGTCGGTTACTGGGATACCGTGGCCTTCGATGAGTTTGCCGGCAAAAAAAAGAAGGCGGACAAGGCCCTGGTGGACATCATGAAAAACTACATGGCCAACAAGTCCTTCTCCCGCGGGGTGGAGTCCATCGGTGCCGAAGCCTCCATGGTGTTTGTGGGCAACACTCGGCACACCCTGCCCTACATGCTCAAGCACACCGACCTGTTCGACGAGCTGCCACCGCAATACTATGACTCGGCATTCCTGGATCGCCTCCATTTCTACCTTCCTGGATGGGAGGTGGACATCATTCGCGGCGAGATGTTCAGCGACGGCTACGGCTTTGTGGTGGATTACCTGGCAGAGATTCTGCGGACCTTTCGCAACCACGATTTTTCTCACCAGTACCAGGGGCACTTTGACCTGCTGAGTGACATTTCCAGCCGCGACCGGGACAGCATCAACAAGACGTTTTCCGGAATGATGAAGGTGCTTTTTCCGCACGGTGAAGCATCCGAATCCGAGGCCCAGGAGGTTTTGCGCTTTGCCATTGAAGGGCGAAAACGGATCAAGATGCAGTTGATGCGCATCGATCCCACCTACGCCAAGGTACGCTTCGGTTATATGGCAAATGGCGATGAGCACCTTGTTCGGACCCTGGAGGAAAAGCAGTATCCTCAATATTTCCAGGTAGAAGAATCGGATGAAAGTGATTTGGAAGTTCTCCGGGAAAAGGTTGAGAAACCAGTCGTCCAAGATGCTCATCCCCAAGAGCTCAAAGAGCAGCATCTGACCTTCGATGAGAATCAACGCGGGGTTTGTTTCGATACGCTGATAGGACCTTATCTCAAAGGAGCCATGAAGATCACGATTACGGACCCTTACATCCGCCTGTTTTTTCAAGCCCGAAACCTGATGGAGCTTCTGGAATCCATCGGCAAACAGAAAGCCGAAGAGGATGAGGTGGTGGTCCACTTGATAACCGTGAGGGACGAATTCAAGGGACCGCAGCAGATCGAATATTTCGAAAAAATGAAAGAATCGTGCGAGCCGATCGGCATTCATTTCACTTGGGAATTCGACGAGACCAATTCGGTTCACGCACGGCACATCGTCACTGACAACGGCTGGAAAATTCTGCTTGACCGGGGATTGGATATTTTCCAGCACTACGAGATGAATGATGCTTTCGTGATTTCCAATAGGCTTCAGCGTTACCGTAATTGTAAGGCGTTTGAGATTACCTATATGAGGATTTGAATTGGGTGTTCTATGGGACATATAAGATTAGGCAATCTTCCTCGAACACGAAAATGGCGGCAAGTTGTTGCACTCATTGAGGGTGGAGCCGGTACTGCACAAATTGCGAATGCAACGATTAATAGATATTATCCGAGAGGGGCGGGAAAGGCGACTCGATGATATTTTCAAAAGATGAAAAGGACGAACAGGCAATTGCATCGATACCGAACGGGGATCGCGCGGAAACATACGCTTGCTCTTTTCGGGCCTGCGAAAACCCCGCCTGCACCTGCGGCGCGCTGACCGTTGATTTTACACCGGAGCAGAACCAAAGCGGTGCTTCGGGCCAATTGTCTTCGCATACGGTCGAGATCGATGTCGACAAGAAAAGGCTTGGGGCAAGAAGCAAGAAAGAACCCTCGAAGGAAGACCGTACTTTTGCCAAGCTGATTTTCTCCCGGCTGGATGAGGACGATTTCGATTTCCTTGCGAGGCGGCACTACGAATACAAGAACAGGTGCCCGGCTTTTACGGCCTGCTGCTCAAGCGGCATCGGAAGCTCAAGGCGATTTACGCCCACTGCAAAAAAGGGCATTTTGAAGCCCAAGCGCCGCCCCCATTGCCGAAGGTCGGCAGAAACGACCCCTGCCCCTGCGGAAGCGGCAAAAAGTACAAAAAGTGCTGCATGGGAAAATGACCATTGTTCCCGGGTTTTCCCTCAAATCCGGAAATTTCCGACCATCGAAACGCCTCTTTTTGTGGAAATCGTTGAACGCTCAGGCCTCTTCCATGGGGAATCCGTGCATCTGTGGTATTGTCCATGGCAACAGGATTTCATCTGAACCAAGGGGCGGCCGATGGCTTTCAAGATTCGATTTCAGGTCAGCATCGCGGCGACCATTTTAGTGATCATCGTCGCGTTGACGGCGGCGATTGTGGCCAGTCTCTACCGGGTGAGCCGCCGGGTGGCTGAGGAAACGGCCGGCCAGCTTTTGTCTTGGTCTGTCGATGCCAACGGCTCTCTTACAGCATCATCCGCAGGCTAAGCTCCTCGAGCTGGGCTGTTGTTGCGGCCGACGGGGCCCCGGTCAGGAGGCAGGCCGCTTTCTGGGTCTTGGGAAACGCGATGACCTCCCGGATGGAGCGTTGGCCGCACAGCAGGGCCACCAGCCGGTCGAAGCCGAAGGCGATGCCGCCGTGGGGCGGCGCTCCAGATTCCAGGGCCGAGAGCAGAAACCCGAATTTTTCCTCGGCGTCTTCGGTCGATATGCCGAGGGCGGAAAGAACGCGCTCCTGGAGCGTCCGCTGGTGGATCCGGATGCTTCCTCCGCCGATCTCCGAGCCGTTGAGCACTAGATCGTAGGCCCGGGAGCGGACCGAAAGCGGGTCTTTCTCGAGCCGCTTGCAGTCTTCTTCCAGGGGGGCGGTGAAGGGATGGTGCAGGGCCTGGCAGCGTTTCTCGGCTTCGTCGTATTCTAAGAGCGGAAATTCGGTCACCCACACGAAGCGAAACTCGCTTTCGTCGATGAGCCCGAGCCGGCTGCCGAGGTGGTTTCGCAGGTGGCCTAATGCCTCATGGGCAACGCCTGGGGCGTCTGCCACGAAAAAAACCAGGTCTCCCGGCGCCATGTCGATCCGCTCGGCCAGAGCCGCCTTTTCCTCGCCGGTAAAAAACTTGGCGATGGGCGACTGCCAAGCGTCTTCGCGCACCTTGATCCAGGCCAATCCCTTGGCCCGGTAGACGGCGGCCAGCGCCGTCAGGTCGTCGATCTCCTTTCGGGAAAAATCGATGCATCCCTTGGCGTTGAGGGCCTTGACCACCCCGCCTTTTTCGACCGCGCCTGAAAACACCTTGAACCCGGATCCAGCCACGATGTCCGACACGTCGGCGAGCTCCAGGCCGAACCGGACATCGGGCTTGTCCAGGCCGTAGCGGCCCACCGCATCGGCGTAGGTGAGCCGGTCGAAGGGCGTTTTCAGCTCCAGGCCGAGGACGGCGGAAAAGAGCGCCTTCATCATGCCTTCGGCCACGGCCATCACGTCTTCTTCCCCCACGAAGGACATTTCCAGGTCGATCTGGGTGAACTCCGGCTGCCGGTCCGCCCGAAGGTCCTCGTCCCGGAAGCACTTGACGATCTGGTAATACCGGTCGAGTCCGGAGATCATCAGCAGCTGCTTGAAAAGCTGCGGAGACTGGGGCAGGGCGTAGAACAGGCCCGGGTTGACGCGGCTCGGCACCAGATAATCCCGGGCGCCCTCGGGCGTGCTGCGGGTGAGCACCGGGGTTTCGGCTTCGATGAAGTCGAGCTTGTTGAGGTATTCACGGACCGCCTGGGCGGCCCGGTGGCGGCGCAAAAGGTTTGCCTGGATCGCAGGCCGGCGAAGATCGATGTGGCGGTGGGCCAGGCGAACGGTCTCGGAAACCTCGATGTCGTCTTCGATCAGAAACGGAGGGGTCTTGGCCTCGTTGAAGATTCTCAGCTCGGCGACCATCACCTCGATTTGGCCGGTAACCAGGTTCGGATTGGTCATCCCCTCGGGACGGTGCTCGACCCGGCCCCGCACGCCGAGCACGAATTCGTTTCGAATGGCGTGGGCCTTTTGGTGGACCGCTTCGTCCACCAGCGGATTGAACACCACCTGGGTGATGCCCCGGCGGTCCCGGAGATCCACGAAAATGACCCCGCCGTGGTCCCGGCGGCGCTGGACCCAGCCCATGAGCACGACCTCTTTTCCGACGTCGCCGGCGGCCAGCTCGCAGCAGTGATGTGTTCTTCGCATCTGTTCGAGATTGTCGCTCAAAACGAGGCCTCCTTGCTACATTTGCAGGCGGTGGATCAGTCCATCGACGATCCCCTTCAGCGGAATTTTCTCCTGCTCGCGGCTGCGCATGTCCCGGAGCAGCGCCATCTTCTGGGAAAGCTCCTGCTCGCCCAGCATCAAAACGTATTCGGCACCGAGGCGGTCGGCTCGCTTCATCTGGCTTTTGAGGCTGCGATCCTCATAGTCCATTTCCGCTTCGACGCCGGCAGCCCCCAACCGGCAGATCCATTCGAAGGCGATTTCCTGGCTCGTCGTTCCCAACGCCGCGATGAACAAAGCAGGCTTCCGGGCGAAACGCTCGGCGGCAAGCCCGCAGACTTCGGCCAGGCGGTCCAAGCCGACGGCAAAGCCGGTTGCCGGGACGGCCGGCCCTCCGAGCATCTGCACCAGACCGTCGTAGCGGCCGCCGCCGGCCACCGCGCTCTGGGCGCCCAAAGCGCCGGTCTGCATCTCGAAGGTGGTCCGGGTGTAGTAATCGAGGCCGCGAACGAGGCGCCCGTCGATCTCGAATTCGATGCCGAGCTTCTCAAGCTGTTCTTGGACCGTTTCGAAATCCTTCCTGCAGGCATCGCACAGGTAGTCGGCAAGAATCGGTGCACCGGCCATCGCCTGTCTGCAGTCGGGGACTTTGCAGTCGAGCACCCGAAGCGGATTGGCGGTCATCCGCCGCCGGCAGTCTGTACATAGCACGTCTTCGACCGTGCGCAGATAGTCCACCAGGCCTTCCCGGTACCGGGGCCGGCAGCCCGGGCAGCCCAGGGAGTTGATGTGCGCCCGGACATCGGGCACGTGAAGCCGGTCAAAAAGGGTATCGAGCAGTACCATGAGCTGAATGTCGGCCAGGGGTGATTCGATGCCGAAGATTTCCGCGTTGATCTGGTAAAATTGCCGGTAGCGGCCCTTTTGGGGGCGTTCGCGCCGGAACATGGGACCGACGGTGTAGAATTTTCGAACCGGGTCCGCCGCGTGCATCTTATGCTGTATGTAGGCCCGCACCACCGATGCCGTGGCCTCAGGACGGAGCGTGATCAACTCCCCTTTGCGATCGGCAAAAGTGTACATCTCTTTTTCAACGATGTCCGTGGCATCGCCGATGCTCCTGGAAAACAGCTCGGTCCGTTCCATGATCGGAATCCGGATTTCCCGAAAGCCGAAGTCTTGGAGCAGTTCGGCCGCCGTCTGCTCGATGTGCTGCCACAGCTCGACTTCACCCGGAAGGATGTCCTTGAATCCCCGAATCAACTGAATCATGGGTGCATCGCTTTCTTTTGAAGCACCGCAGGAAAAACCGGCTGCGGTCCTGGGGAAATAAACTCTTTTCATTACCCGGCAAGCGGAAAATAGTCAACATCGGATGGAAATCTTTTGCGTCCATGGCTAAATTGTGATTACCATTTGAAGCGCCTGATGAAATAGCGACCGAAAGCGATGTTTCTGTAGTGAAAAACAATCTATGGAGGGATGTTATGGCATCGAAAGTGACCGTGACCACGCTGCTTCAGATGAAATCGAACAGGGAAAAAATCGTGGCCCTGACCGCCTACGATTATCCCTTTTCCCGCCTGGTGGATGAATCCGAAGTGGACGTGATCCTGATCGGAGATTCTCTTGGAATGGTGGTTCAGGGGCAATCGAGCACCCTGCCGGTCACCATGGACGAGATGGTCTACCATACGAGGATCGTCGCCCGGGGGGCCTCCCGGGCCTTGGTGGTCGGAGACCTGCCGTTTATGTCCTACCAGACGGAGCTTTCCGATGCCCTGTTCAACGCCGGACGCCTCTTAAAGGAGGCCGGCGCCACAGCGGTCAAACTGGAAGGCGGCGCCTCGGTCTGCGGACTCATCGAGGCGATGACCCAGGCCGGTATTCCGGTCATGGCCCATATCGGTCTTACCCCCCAGTCGGTTCACCAATTGGGCGGCTTCCGGGTCCAGCGCGACCGGGACCGGCTGTTGGAAGATGCGCGTCAGGTCGAGGCCGCCGGGGCCTTTTCGGTGGTTTTGGAAGGAATTCCCGCCGATATCGCAAAGGAGATCACCGATACGCTGAAAATACCGACCATCGGCATCGGGGCCGGCCCCGACTGTGACGGCCAGATTCTTGTTCTCCACGACCTGCTCGGGATCAACGAAGGGCATGTCCCCAAATTCGTCAAAAAATACGCCGACCTTGCCGGGGAGGCCCGAAAAGGCCTCAAACGCTACGTAGAGGAGGTGCGCAGCGGCAAATTTCCGGCAAAGGAGCACTGTTATTAGAGCGCGTAACCTCCGTCTTGCGGGTGCCGATGTCTGGTGGTTCAAGGACCCATTACGAAAAAGAGCACTTAGATGGGTACTGATAGTACCCCATCTCAATCAGAGAAAAAGGGTGTTGCGAAAATGAACAACCCAGCGGATCAGGGCAAACCCTCCTTTGTCGTCGTCGGATGCGGGAAGGTGGGCGCTTCGCTGGCCCGCCATCTGAGCCTTGCCGGGTATCCGGCGGCGGCCACAGTCAGTCGTAGAGCGGTTTCGGCCGAAAGGGCCGCAAGGCTTTCCGGCGCCCCCCGTTATGGGACCGAACCGGCGCAGTACACGACAGAAGCGGCCATGGTGCTGATCACGACCCCGGACGGGGCCATCGAAGAAACCTGCCGACAGATAGCCGACCGCGGAGGGTTTGCTTCCGGTGCGGTCGTGCTGCATTGCAGCGGGGCCCTTCCATCGACGATCCTTGCCCCGGCTCGGGAGGCCGGCGCGTTTGTCGGCTCTCTTCATCCCCTGCAGAGTTTTGCCTCTGCATCGGCCGATCGCAATCCGTTCCAGGAGATTATCTTTGCCGTCGAAGGAGATTCAGCAGCCCTGGCCGTTGCAGAAACCGCAGCCCGGGATCTTGGCGGCAGAAGCCTTCGGGTGAAAACCGAGGCAAAGGGACTCTATCACGCCGCGGCCGTGGTGGCTTCCAACTACCTGGTTTCCCTGATGGACATGGCGTTCGGCCTTTTGTCTTCGGCCGGGATATCAGAAGAGCAGGCACCGGAGATTTTGACGCCGCTGATCGAGGGAACCCTGGCAAATATCCGAAGGCTCGGGCCTGCCCGGGCGCTGACCGGCCCTATCGCCCGGAACGACCACCAGACGGTCTTGCGTCACCTGGCCCAAATCCGGCGGCTTCGACCGCAGCTTGAAGCGCTGTATGTCGCACTCGGACGCCATACGGTCGATGTGGCCCGGGGCGGCGGCCATCTGACACCGGATGCGGCAAACGATTTTCTCCGGCTGCTTGGAGCAGCAGACCCCGCCTCCGCCGAATGACCCAGCTGCGAGAAAAGAATCAAATTTCATGAAGTGACAGAGGCGCATCTTTAAGGTGCGTATTTGCGGCCCGCAGGGCGGTTTTGCTGGAGATGACCGCAACGGCACTCTTTTTCAGGGAGCCGATGAAGGTGTTTCGGCCCACCTCGATAACGGCGTCTTTGGTGAGGGCCAGCACCCGCTGCTTGAACCGGTTTCGTTCGACATCCGTCAAGCCGAGCAGCTTCCGGTAAAAGGCCTTTCGCGCCGCAGGACCCGGCGGGTCCGGCCGGTCGATATCCGAACAGACCTGCAGCTTTGCCTCGTTGACGTCCGCCTGGCCAAAGGCGCCGTTTTCGATGAAATCGACCAGGCCGTCATAGACCTGAAGGGTTTGCAGGATATGCGGGTCACGATAAGACGCCAGGGAGAAAATGCCGTCCTCTGCGTTGTACAGGGCCAAACCCCCGTAAGCTCCCCCTTTTTCCCGGATTTCCCGGTGAAGGTACAGCGACCGGAAGAGTTTGGCCAGCAAGGATAGGGCGGCTGCCTCCGCGCTCGGCATACGCGGAACCGCAAGGACCCTGGCCACGAATGATACGGCGGTCGCGGTGGCCCACCCCTCGCGGGGAACAAATTCGGCGCCGGAATCGTTTGAGACGGCAAAGCCGTTGGCCCCCTCCGGCGGCAGCGCATCGACCAGGGCTGCTGTCTGCCCGACGGCCCCGGACAGGGCCGGTTCTTCTCCGATCAGCGCCAGCCGAAGATTGTTCCGAGAAAAAAGATGGGCCGAAATCCGTGCAAGAGAACGTCCCAGCGCGTCGGCATCTTCGCCGTCTCTGCGGCGAACCAGGTCCTTGATAAACCGGAGCTGATGAACGCCGGACCAGTTCTCGGCATAGCCGGCGGCCGCCGAGAAGTTTCTGGATGCCAGCAAAATGGCCAGACGGTGGCCGTTGTGAACGATCATCGATTCGAGTCCGGCACGGTACTCGGACAGGAGTCTTTGCAGGCGTTCGGAATCGGAGAAGTCCGGTTCGGCGGCCAGTTCCCGGACCAGATCGAACATGGGCTCGACGTTTCGGGAAAGGCATTTCGTGTTCAGCGCGACAAACGGCAGGCAGTGCCCGGCTTCCGTGTAGCGGGTCCGGGCGGCGGCCGAAAGGCCGAGGCCGCCGGTATACAGGTCGATGCGCTGGGCCATTTCCACATATCCCCGCTTTGCGGTCCCGAGCTTCGGCAGGCAGTAGCAGAAAAAAGGGACCAGCGGGATCAGCTCGGCGGGCAGTTCGCCGGCACCCGCCGCCGACGCCAGATAGAAGATCCCGCCGGTGGGCCGGTCATATACTGTGGCGGCAACTTTCTGCGAGACAAAAGATTCCGGCTCCTCGGAAACGGTCGGCGGGATGGCTTCGATGGCGAGGGTCGGCAGAACCGACAGGTCCTCGGAGGCCTTTTGACGCGCGTCGAGCACTTCGGCCTCCCGGCGGATTCGTTGGATGTCTTCTTTGCTCATGGATTGAAAAAGACGCTGAAGCGCTTCGGCCTCCCGGCGGTTGCGGGCCTCTTCCAGCAGCGGGTCCGGCTCCAAAAGAAAACCGACACGATGCGGATTGCCGATGAGCCACCGGTTGAGCTGCTTTTCGAAAAACGCCTCCTGTCGGGCCTCGGATCGGATCCGATCCAGATCCGCGTCGAGTTCGATCACCCGGGCCGGATCTCCTCCATGGAGCCACGGTCCGACGATGCCCAGCAGCAGTTTGAGCCCGTAAGGATAGGGCTGGTTGGTCTTCTCCTTTTTTGAAAATTCGATCTGGTGAATGGCCGACGCCACCAGTTGCGGATCGATTCCCTGGTCGACCAGCCCGTTGAGGGTGTCAAAGATCAGCGCCGGAATCTGCTTTCGGGCGCTTTTTTCGACGTCTTTCAGCCCCGCGGCAAACAGTGTATCTCTGTAGTCGGCCGAAAAGCCGGTTCCGTCGCTCAGAGAGGAGCCGATGCCCGACTCGATCAAGGCTTTTCGAAGCGGGGAAGCGGTGTTGCCGAGAAGGATCTGCTCCAGCAGCGAGAGCACCAGCACCGAATAGGCGTCGGTGATATCTGCGGTCAGCCAGGCGAGGGTGACTTGATGTTTCCGGGCGGGGTCTTCTGATTTGCTCAGCGGATACGGGTACACCGCGTCTGTCGGAGAGGTCCATCGCGGCTGGGGCAAGACGTCGGTTTGAGGATCGATGCGATCGAAGCGGCGCAGCACCCGGTCGTCGATGGCTTCGAGCAGCGGCGCCAGGGGCAGGTTTCCGTAGGAATAAAAATAGGCATTGCTGGGATGATAGTGCCGGCGGTGAAAGGCCAGCAGGCCGTCGTGGGTCAGCGCCGGAATCTGATCCGGGTCGCCGCCGGAATTGAACCGGTATGTCGAAGAAGGATACAGTGCATGGAGAAGCGATCGGACCGCTACCTGGTCCGGGGACGACATCGCGCCTTTCATTTCATTGTAGACGACGCCTCTTCGAACCAGTTCAAGCGCGCCTGATCCGCTTTGTTCCCCGCTTTCGTGAATGGCCAGCCGATGCCCCTCCTGCTGGAAGCTGAGACGATCCAGCCGGGGGAAGAAAACCGCGTCGAGGTAGACATCCAGGAGATTGTAAAAATCTTTTCGGTTCTGGGTGGAAAACGGGTACATCGTCCAGTCAGATGCGGTAAACGCGTTCATGAAGGTGCTCAAACTTCTTTTGAGCATGGAAAAAAAAGGGTCTCGAACTGGATACCGGCGGGAGCCGCACAGCACGGTGTGTTCCAGGATGTGGGCAACGCCCGACGAATCCTGAGGAACCGTTTTCAGCACCACACCGAAGGTATTTTCCGCATCCGGGGCCGCGATATGGATGTGCCGCGCGCCGGTGTTCACGTGTTCGAGCCCGACTATCAGGCAGGAAATCGTCTCGAGCGGCTCGACGCGCCCGACCACATAGCCGTGCAGGCTTTGGCCGGCCTTGAAGTCACCGGCGTTTGTCTGATCGTGCATTCGGTTTCTCCCTATAAAAAGGGCGCAGAACATCTGCGCCCTCGTCGGTTCTTTGCCTGCAGCGGCGTTTCGACCGAGTGCCGCCGATCAGGCGGCGATATAGACGCCCCGGCTCTTGCGCTTGATCTTTTCAAGCTTATGGAGACGGAAGATAATGTTCCGGAGTTTTTTCTCGTTAAAGCCGGTTTTTGCCTGGATGTCGGCGAAGCTGGCGCCCTGTTTGAAATTTTTGATGGTTTCCAAAACCGTATCCGAAGCCGTCGCCCCCTTGGCGGACCGGGTTCCCTTTCGGGAGGAGCGGCGGTTTGCCGAAGCCCCGGAATTTTTCAGCTGCTGTTCGAGCTGATCGATTTTGTTGATCAGTTTTTCGACATCCCGTTTGGTGGGGATATCGTAGTGCTGAAGAAAAAATTTCACCATTGCGTCGAAGCTGACCGATTTGGACTTTTTTCTAGCCATGCCGTCCTCCTTGAATAGCGATCCGTTCAAGATGAGCGCTTTACCCATCTACCCCACTTCGATAAATAAGGAATAGCTCAAATAAAGTCAAGAAAGCCGGTAGAATTATGCTTCGATGAAGCGGGACAGAGTTCATCCCGCCGACAAAATTTTCCTTCTGCCTTGCGCCGATAAATTTTAAAATGACTTGTCGTGTTGGAAGGCATCCTTTCCGTCCGAGACAATCCTTTACAGCATGCAGCGTTGAGATTTCAGAAAAGCTGTGCTAGAAATCGCCTCAACGAGATGTTCTTTTTTCCCCAGAGGCCGTTCATGACGTCAGCCAGATCCCTTCTTAAAGCATGGCATCTTCATGCCAAAAAGCAGTTCGGACAGCATTTCCTGAATTCAGCCGAAACCGGAAGAGCACTGGCCGCCCTCAGCGGCATCGGCGGCAATGATCAAGTGCTGGAAATCGGGGCGGGGCTCGGCGCTTTGACCATCCCCCTGGCAGAGCGCGCCGGCCGGGTCGTTGCCGTGGAGCGGGATTCTCAGCTTGTCGGGCTGCTTCGAACCGAGGTCATGGCTGCAGGCCTTGGAAATGTCGACATCCTGGCCGCCGACATTCTGACCGTAGACTTGCCAAAGATCGCTCAGGCCTGCGGGGGCCGCATGATCGTGGCCGGGAATCTGCCCTACAATATCTCCTCGCAGGTACTGGTCCGTCTGGTCGAAGCCCGGCGTTTCCTGGACCGGGCGGTCTTGATGTTTCAAAAAGAGCTGGCAGAGCGGATGCTTTCCCCGCCGGGGCGCAGAACCTATGGGCGGCTCACGGTCATGATCAATTATTGCGCCGAGGTCTCGATGCTCAAGGAACTGAAGTCGACCGCTTTTTATCCGAGGCCCAAAATAGACTCGGCCGTCATCGAAATCCGCTTTCGACGCCCTTCGCCTGTTGCGGCCGTGGACGAAAAAGCTCTCTTCCGCCTGGTCCGGGCGGCGTTTGGGCAGCGGCGAAAGATGCTGCGAAATGCACTCTCCGCAGGGGGGTTCGACGCGAAGTTGCTTTCCGACGCCTTTGCGGCCACAGGGATTTCCGGAGACAGGCGGGCGGAAACCCTTTCGGTGGAGGAATTCGTCCGATTCAGCAACTGGATCACCCAAAGGGCCGGCACCGGCCAGGATCAGCCTCAAAGATGAGAGGCGTGCAAGCCGCCCGGCCTACGGTTTGACAACCTCAAAATCATGATTAATTTTGTAATTTAAGGGATTTCGATGAAACTGGATCATGATGCTGGGGGAAGACAATGAAACACCGGTATGAAATCATTAAAGACGACAAGATCCTGACCGTTCGCGAACATGGTGAGCTGGAAAAGGGGATGTTTGCGCTTCTTTGCGAAGAAAAATACGAGCTGCCCCGGATCTTTTCCGCCCTCGACGAGGGCCTTGACGCGGTCATCGGCGCGCTCCGGTCCCGAAATTTCTATCCGACCCGCTATGCCGCCGAGAAATTGGCGATCGCAGCGGCCGAAGTCTGCCGGGCAAAAGATTCCAACCGCCTCGAGTTCGTTTTGGACGATACCGAAATCTTCTCCGACCTCCAGAATCCCACCGAGATATTGGAAGAATTCGACGAGGCCAACGACTCGGAAGCCGGCGATTTGGAAGAGCTTCTTGCCGACGACGACAAGATGAAAACCTCAAAAGGCGTTTTCCGCGTGGCCGAAAGCGAAGATTTCGAAGACGAAGAGCCCTGATAAAACCGCTGGGGCGATCCAGCGCATTTTTACATCTGCTCCGCCACCGAAACAGTCCGATCTCCGTGCATATTCACATAGCTTCCCATTTCATTGTCATACCATCCATAGATAACGGCCTGGGTCACGGAGATCCGGATTTCCGATAACGGAAGGGAAGAGGCCATGGCCTCATCGATGCCCGGAACCTCTTCCAGATTGATGGAAACCTCTGCGGTCCTGGTGTGGGTTTCATGGCCCTCGATGATTGCAGCCGCCCGGGGAAAGCCGATGATGTCTCCGGAGACATTCTGCTTTTCTGAAAAATGAAGGTAACGGTGGGGGTCCTCGGCGGCGGCTTGGCGGTAGACACTGTTGACGAATTCTCTGCGGATCGGTTCACCGGAAAGCCCCTCCTGAAGGTTCACGACCAGTATGATCAGAGAGCCCGTGCTCGACGGGATCCGGACCGACTCGGCGATAAAGCCGATCTGCTCCATTTCCGGGATCACCAGCCGCAAGGTCCTGGCCGCCCCGGTGGTGGTCAGGATGATGTTGTTCATGATGCTCCGGTTCTTTCTCAGATCGCTCTTCCCCGCCTTGGGAAGACGGTCGAGTACGGCCTGAGACCCGGTGGCGGCATGAACGGTGGCCATGGAGGCCGAGAGGATCTTTTTGGGGCCGAAAAAGTTCAGCAGGGGCTTCATCATGTGCGCCAGGCAGGTGGTCGTGCAGGAGGCGTTGGATACAATCCTGTGCTTTCGAGGATCGTAGTCTGCGTCGTTGATGCCCATCACCGTGGTCACCGCATCTTCGGGCATCGGAGCACTATGATCCTTGATCTTGAAAGGGGCAGACACGATGACTTTCTTAGCTCCGGATGCGAGATGACCGCGCAGCGAACCTTTCTGGTCTTCGGAGGGCCGGGTGGGATCGAGAAACTGGCCGGTGGCTTCCACCACGAGCTGAACGCCATGATCCCGCCAACCGATCTCGGCCGGATTCCTGGCCGTGCGTAAAAACCGCACCCGGATACCGTCGATGAGCATACTTCCCCTGTCTTCATCGATCTCGGATATCACCGGCTCGCCGAAACAGCCCCGCAAAAAATTGTGCAGCCGGCCGTAGGTGGAATCCCGTTCGACGTAGTGGGCAATATCGGCCAGGGAGGTTCCGGACCGCCGTCCGATATTGACAACGATTTCATCGAAGTGCTTCCGGGCCACGTGGTGCCAGAGGGTCAGCTTTCCGATTCTGCCGAAACCGTTGATCCCCAGCTTCCGTTCGTTTTCGGGATCCATTTTCCCTCCTTTTCAGGACAACCGCCGGCAGGGCGAGATGCCGCATGATGATTTGAGCCGCTCTGCTGGCGGCGGGTTTTTCAGTTTTCCTTGATTTTGACTGTTCCCCTGTAAACCGCACCTTCCCGGCCGTCAATGCTGATCATGTCCCCGGTGGTGAGGATCTCCCGGTGGAACAGAGTCTGTTTGTTTTTTTCATCGCAGACCATGTTGGCGCAGCTGACCACGCAGGTTTTTCCCAGTCGGTGCGCCACCACTGCCGCATGGGACGTCAGTCCACCGCGGGCGGTGAGCAGGCCGTCAGCGGCAAAAATCTCTCGGATGTCGTCCGGGACGGTGTCGCTGCGGGCCAGGATCAGCTTTTGATCCGGTTCGGTAGACCGGAACCGGTCGATTTCGTCCAGACTGAACACGACCCGTCCGCTCATGGCTCCGCCGCTGACCCCGATGCCGTGGCCCAGAACCTTGTTTTCGCCGGTGGCGTAGAAGGTCAGCACCTGCTTGCGTTCCCGCATCGCCATATCCCGAGTCTGAAGAAGATACAGGTCCTTCCGGGAAGGCCCTTCGAAGGTGAATTCGATTTCCTGGGGGCTCCAGCCCCGGTTGTAGATCAGTTCGTGGGCCCAATCCTTGAGGGCTTGATAGATTTCCGGCAGATGCGTCTCCAAGGTGAGGTCTGTGTCCCGCATTTCGATATTTTGCTGGCTGATGGAAATCGGAAGCGTTTTTACCAGCCCGGCTACGACGTCCTCTCCCTGGTTCGACAGGGAAAAGTCTCCCCACAGGCGCATGATGTCCTCCGACCAGCGGGGGTTGTGGGTGAAGAAGACCCCCGTGCCCGCCTCCCGGGAAAGATTGCCGTACACCATCGCCTGCACGGTCACCGCCGTTCCCCAGTCGTCTGAAATGCCCATGATCTGCCGATAGGTCCGGGCCCGCTTCGAGTCCCAGGAATCGAAGACCTTGCGAATGATCAAAAAGAGCTGCTCTTCGGGGTCTTCCACGATGTGGATGCCGGCATCGCGGATCATGGCTTTGTATGCCATGGCCACGGATTTCATCTGCTCCCCGGTAAAATCGCGCTTCAGCGGAATCCCCCACCGTTTTTTGTATTCGTCGATGATGGCATCGAATTCGTCGCGCTCGAGGTCGAACGACATGCCGTAGCACTGGAGAAACCGCCGGTAGTTGTCCCAGGCAAACCAGGTGTTGTTGCATGCACGGGCGATTCCTTCAGCGATCTCCTCGTTCATGCCCACATCCAGAAACGTGTCCATCATGCCCGGCTGGGAAATGGAAGATCCGCTGCGGATCGAAAGCAAAAGGGGGTTTTGGGGGCTCCCGAAATGGCTGCCGCTGCGATGCTCCAGCATTCGGATGTGCCTGCCCACCTGGTCCTTGTAGTTTTCTTCGGCCGGGCCGTAGCTTTCGATGATGTCCAGGAACCGGAACACTTCCGTGGTGATGATGAACCCCGGCGGCACCTGCATCCCGTAGTTGGTCAACCGCATCAGGTTCAGCCCCTTGTTGCCCAGGTAGATGAGGCCGGCGACCCGGCTCCCGGCATCTTCGATGGGGACGATGGTGTTCTGGGGGTCGTAGAGGAGCAGTTTTCGCAGCTTGTCCTTGGGCAGCTTGTCCGCCTGATTGTAGAGCGTATTCAATATGCGGCTCAGAAACAGGTCGAGCTGCTGCAGCCCGAGGGACAGGGCGATCTGATCCCGGAAGAAGATTTCCGACACCCGATGGTTGATTTTCTCCCGGTCTTCGGCGGCGCCGGAATGGGGCAGGTATTTGGGATTGATTTCGTCAACGGAGATCTGCTTCAAAATCCGGGTCAGGTTCTCCTGGTGGATATTGTTGAAATAGTCGTTGATGATGTTTTTCACCGCCCGCGCAAACCCTTTGAAGATGTCCAGATACTGGGTGATGGTAAACCCCTTGATCTCTAAAGAGTGCGCCAGCATATCCAACTGCAGCTCCATTTCCATGGAGGAAATGCCGTCGAGTTTCAGGGCCTTGTCGAACAGCCTCAACCGGGCATAGATCTGATAAAAAGTGGCCTTGGTGATCAGGTTCAGATCGATGCTGTCGACGAGCTCCTCAAACAGGATGTTCACCAGCGATTCGATCCGGAAGGTCAGTCCCAACGCATCGAATTTCAGCTCGTGGTAGCTGCCGTACATGGAAGGGATGTCGACGGTGAAGTGTCTTTTCTTGTAGATATCCTCCCGGGCTTCGTATTCGGTTTCAGAAAGGACCAATTCTTTGAGCGTCTGCAGGTAGTCCAGAAGCATGACCAGCTTTTTTTTCATATCCGGTTCGGCGAGAGCCGCTTCCAGCCGCTCCAGGTGGGGAAATGCCGCGGTCCGGAGTTGATTGATGTACTGGCTCAGCTCGGTATAGTCGACATGGTATTTTTGATACAGCAGCCGGTAAAATGAGGCGGCCAGTCGGACCCGCTCCCGGTCCACCTCGGAAACGTCCGAAATTTTATTCAGTCGACGATGGAGCTCTTTTTCCGTCGTCGTCAATAGATCTTTCGGGATCCGAAGGCCTTCGGCAGACAGTTCCGAGACGATCCGGTGGACGCCGTCGAGGTAAGGGCCTTTTTCTGCGATCTGGTTGTAGATGTAGGGGGGCACCAAGGGGTTGAGGCCGGCCTTTTTCCGGGTCTCCCAGAAATGAAGGGTTTTTTCCATCAGCGCGAGCACCTGGTTGCTGCCTTCCACATGGCTCTGCTTTCGAAGGAAGTGAATCAGCACGTCTTTTCGGTGGCAGGCCTCGTCGATCTGGGTGGAGATGTCCCGCAGGCCTCCTTCGGCGCCGATGTCGTTGAAGTAGACCGGAAACAGGCGCGCCAGCTGCTTGGCAAGATTGAAAACCGGGCTGATTTCGCTGTTGAGCAGCCCGGTGATATCCCGGGGAAAAAGGTCGGTGTCCTTGATGAAGACTCCCCCCAGCGACAAGTTGATGATCAGGCTCGACAAAAGGCGGGTCGACCACTTGGGATGAATCTCGATCAGTCCCAGCCAGGTTCGGATGTTTTGGATGTGGGCGTTGTTGACCTTCACCTGCCAGTCATCACCGACGCCGCTCAGGTTTGGATACTGGAAGCCCAGATCGATGACCGAATCGATAAAAAAGTTGATCAGGTCGATTTCATCGGTGCTGTAGACGCCCTTGCCCGTATTCAGCACGCAGTTCAGGGCGATGGTCGGAAACTGGCGGGTCCGATTTTTCAAGATGGTAAAGGTTTTCTGGATCAACTTTCGAAGATTCCAGTCTTTTTCCTGGTTAAAGAGCCGTTTCAGGGTCCGGTTGATGTCCCGCAGCGCCTCTTCATGAATCAGGGACAGCCCGGATATGTTCATGATGTGGAACAGGAAAAAGACTTTCCACTGATTGCCCTGGCTGGTGGTTTCACCGGCTTCGAGCAGCTTCTGGGGAAGGGCCCGATAATTTTCGACGATCCGGTTGTGGCCCGGCAGGCTCAAAAGCGCCTCGATCAGACCGGCATCGCCGGTGGACCGCTCTTTGACGATCGCTTCCAACCGGGTTCGGTGTTCTTTGATGGCGCCATGGGAGATGTCGGAAAAAAAGCCGAGGCAGGCATGGGGGTCGCCGGCATCGACGGTTTCCCGGCAAAACCACTGCCAGGGATCGTCCTCATCGAGCCAGTAGTCGTAGGTCTGGCGGAAGTAGCGGATCAAGAGCCGGTTCAAAGGCGCTGCCCCGGTGAGCGATTCCGGGGCGTTTTGCAAGAACGCCCCGGCAATGCGATCGAGCGGATAGTAGCTCTTTACAAACAGAAAAAAATCGGTTTGGCGCAGCTTTCGAATCCGATCGAACGTCGCATGGAGCACCGGCAAGAACATTTCAAACTGCTTGCCGGATTCTTTGATTATTTTTTGCAGGAACAACAAGAGGTTGTCTGCCGCGTCGATCCGGACGTCGTCATGGCTGGTTTCGGCGATGGCGTCTGCAAACACGTCGATGAACAACGACGCGGCCTTCGCCCCTTGCCGATGGGAGCGGATCAGGTGGAAGTAGTTCAGGGAGTAGCTTCGGGTTTCCCGGACGATGAACTGCCAGTTCTTGTAAGGATGGGAAAGCTCCTTTAGAAAGGTGTTGAAGCCGTCCATAATCCCGTAGTAGCGGGACATGACATCCTGAAGCGTCGAGTACTTGGGATCGATCCGGACGTCGACGTGGTACTCGGCGAGATTGGCTTCCAGTGCCCTGGATTTGATCATTTCAGCCTCTCTGAACCCCCTTCCTCATATCCATCGAAAAATTAACAAAGGGCCCGGCCATTTTCAAGCAGAATAGCGCCGGGGAGCAGAGTGCCCCGCCCCTGCTGGGATGCGAGCCGGAAAATTCCTTCCTAGAAGCTTTCCGGTACTATGCCTTCCAGCTTCCTGGCCTCCCAGCTTCCCAGCGGAAAACAAAAGGCCCCGTTCAAAAAGAACAGGGCCCTAAATGGCATTCAACAGCAGGATGCGCGGCTATATTTCCAGCCAGGAATCGGAGTAGAGCGTTTTTCCGAGAATGACCTTCACGGTCTTGGCGTAGTCCTGCAGCTCCTTGGAAAGGCTTCCTATATCGGGCTCTTCGCCGTCGAGCATCCCGTAGATCAGGTCGACGATGTCCTGGCGCTTCCCCTTGGCGATGGCGGCCAGCTGCTCGTCAAGCGGATCGGCGATCACCGAGTACATGCCGTTTTTCATGAGCATGACCATGTAAGTCTGGTTCAGAATCGGTCGCAGATGAGTGGGCGGGCCGTTGGAAATGTTCGACAGCCCGCAGGTGCTCTTGGCACCGGGGGCGATGTCCTGAAGCATTGCCTGGAACTCCATCAGGCTCATGAGCTGGGGCTGCTGGATATTGACCGGCGTGACGATGCCGTCGACCCAGATCTTCTCGTTGGGAATGCCGGCTTCGTTGGCCGCATACAGCAGCTCCACGGCCAGGGCGGCGCGTTCGTTCTCGTCCCGGGGCAGGCCTTCCGGGCCCCACATCAGGGCCACAAAGTCGGCGTTGTGCTCGGCCGCCATGGGGAGCATCTTCTCGTAGCGCTCCGGACGGGCCATGATGGAATTGATCACCGGTGTATTCTTGCATACCTTCAGGCCGGCTTCGATGGCGTCGATGTTGGACGTGTCGAGCCACAGCGGAATGTCGGGCACCACTTCCTGGACCGTCTCCACCACCCATGGCATCAACTCGTGGCCGTCCTTTTTGGCCGGTCCGAGGTTGATGTCGATGTAATCCATGCCTTTTTCCTTCTGGAAAAGGGCTTCTTCCTGGATCGGCTTGGGGTCGCGTTCCTTGAAGGCTCGGCCGATCTTTGTCGAAATGACGTTTAAGCTCTCTCCAACCAGAATCATAAATCCTCCCTATTTTCCCTGAGATATTGACACCGTCGTTTACCGGGTCGGACCCGGAATGGCTCCCAGCAAAGACCCCACGGTCATTTCCGGACCGTTCGGTAACGGGCGGCCTTGTCAGGTCAGGAGGCCGTCCCTGCCAGCGTCGAATCGATGGCTACCGGGCCTTGAGAAAACCGGCGATATGAGCGGCTTCCCTCGGCCCGACGGTGATGGTCCAGCCCGGAAGTTCTTCTTCCACGTCTCCGGCAATGGCCGCGGCATAGCCGGGAATGATCACTTCCTGGTGCTTGACCTTGTCGGCGATGCCGCACTTTTTTATGAACATGCCCACATCGTCGCCGGAGAATTTTCCGGCCGCCCAGGCCGTCATGACCGACAGGCCCTCGGAATCCTTGATCAGAAGATAAGCCGGTACCCGGCTGGCCTCGATTTCGCCGGAAACGATAAAGTAGGTGAGGGCGAAGTTGGTGGTGACCAGCACCGGCGAGTTTTCATCCGGCGTTCCGATTTCATATATTCCTTCAGTGACCGTCATCGGCCGCTGCGGGTCGGTGAAAATGTTCAGCCGCTCCAGCAGCAGCGGAAAGAGGTTCTCTCCGGTAAAGTCGGAAAGTACCACGATGGCGCCGTACTTGGCCACGTGCATGGCCGCGATCAGGGTTTCCATGTCCAGATTGGACGCCATTTCGCAGGGGAAGGTGATGGTCGGGAATCCGACCGACCGGTTCAGATCTTTTAATGCGGCCCTGCGAATGGCCACCATGTCCTCCATGGACTGTTTGACCTCCCGGGAGCCCGGATCGAGCACCAGGTCCTTGAGCCCCATCCCGGTCAGTTTGTCGGTCAACGGCGCCAGCGCCTCCAGCGAGTCGGCCTTGACGGCCAGGGGAAGCCCCTTTTCCTTTGCCAGTGCGCCGAAGTCGTCCGCATTGGCCTCGGTGGCGGCATAGAGAAGGGGCCGCTTGAAGGCGGCGGCCTCGACCGCGGCTTTCATGGCGTCGATATTTTCGCTCATCAAAATCAAGTTGAACTCGGAAGTCTCTGCAATCTGCTTGGCCCGGGCGGCAAAGGCGCCTGCATCCCCTGCGTCTTTCAAGGCGACGAACTCGGGACGGAGATTGAGCCCCACCCGTTCGAACTGCAGGGCGTTCCATGTCTTGAGCTTGGTTTCCAGCTCCCCTTCGGCGATGTCTGCCGCAACCAGGGCCGCCAGCCCCGTGGGGTTGAAAAAGGTCTTTTCGTGGCGGTATTGGACGGTTTCTCCGCCGACGGTGAGTTTTCTGACCCCCGCACCGATGGCGACCGGCCGGATCGGCGGGGCCGAGGCCTCGGCCAGTTGCGCCCTGGCCTCGTCCGAGACATAGGGACAGGCGTCGAGCTCCGCCTTGCCCGAGGCCAGATTCATGGCAAAGGCCAGGCAGGTCGGCACGCCGCACTCCTTGCAGTTTGTCTTGGGCAGGAGCTTGAAAATCTGAATACCGGTTAATGCCATAATCGTCTCCTTCTATAGGTTCAGCAAGTCGTTTCGTCCGATGCGTTTTTTCGTGTAAGCGGCGGCCCCCGGAGAAAAGAGCTGAACGCTTTTTTCTCCGGAGGCCGACCGATGTTTATCCACCGATGATCGAATCCAACTTCAGGGCCGGATGGTCCTTTTCCTGCAGGAAGGGCAGAATCTCTTCCTCGGTGATCCCGACGGTTTCATCGGCGATCCGGTCCACCAGGTCCGGGACCCCCAGCTCTTCGCCCCGCTTGAGGAGCCGATCGCGGATCTCGTCTTTGAGACTCTTGGGCATCCAGACCATTCGCAGCAGTCCGCCGTCGCCCTTGATGAACTTTCTCTGGGTGATGTTGAACTTGGAGTGGCCCACGAATCCCGGAGACGATGCCCCGCCGCCCATGACGCCGGCCAGGGTGGTGAACTTCATGCCGCAGGGGGTTTCCCCCATATAATCCCGGTGGACCGTCATTACGCCGTTGCAGGACGGCAGCAGGGCGGCGATGCATTCGCAGCAGCCGCAGGTGGTCATCGGATCATGGACGATGGAGTAGAAGTTGTAATGGGTGACGTTGCCGCGGGAGGCCTTGTAGACGAACTCGTTGACCCCCTTCCATTGGCCCAGCACCGGGTCGATGCACTCGCCCTTTTCGATCGGCTGGTTCGGGCCGGTGGGGTTGATCTCGAAAGAGGCCTTGCAGTCCATCCAGTTGTAGGCGCCGCAAAGACCGGTCCGCTCGGGGCTCACCGAGCAGACATGGCTCGGGGCAAAGGACTGGCAAAGGGTGCAGGAGTAGTAGATTTCCACGTCCTCGTCGGTCATGGTCTCCACCCGCTCGTCGCGCTGCTTGTACTCGGCCCGTGCCCGTTCGGTGAGTTCGTCCACGTCTTTTTTGTCGGTGATGAGGGTGACCTGGACCTTGTCGAGGATCTTGCCGAAATCCTGGTGGAATTTGGCGTGGAGGACCACCCCGATGTCTTTTAAGGTAAAGCCCTTTTCCACGGCCGCCTTGCTGACGCGGATCCAGGCGATGTCTCGTTGGCCGATGTGCATGACACCCTGGATGTAGTTGATCAGGTGATGGATCTGCCGCTCCAGGATCGGCTCGAAATCGGTTTGCATCTCCCGGCCGGCCACCTGGACGTAAATGCCCAGGGGAAGGGTATCGCCGGCCTTGATGTCGCCGATGTCCTTGCCCTTGACGATGACCTTGCCGTCTTCGATCTCGTTCATCTCGGCCATTTTGGTAAGCTCGGTGGCCTGGGTCTTTCCGCCGCCCATCTGCATGAACAGGTCGTCGCCCCGGACCCGCTCGCCTTCATAGGCCGGACCAAAGGAGCACGGAATGTCGATCTTGGAAACCGTGGTTTTGAGGCCCCGGATTTCCACCGATTTTTGCACCATTTCCTCGTGGGGCACGTTGGCCACCACGTGCTCGTAAGTGCAGATGCCGGTGGGCAGGATCTCGGGGATATCGGTGTCGGCAAGGGTCGGAAAGCCCCAGTTCACGCAGCCGGCCGCCGCCGCGGCCCATTCTGCGTTGACGTCGCCCAGGGCGTTGACGAAGGCAAAAATCCGGTCCTTGTTGTAGTGAAGCATCCGTTTGTAGTCGCCGGGCTTGACGCCGCCGAAGGCCATGGCCGCCCGGTTGGCAAATCCGAGGGCGAAGATGGCAGACGAAATGTCCGGGCCGAAGGGGACGATCCGGGTGTTCCATCCGATCTGCACGCCGGCTTCCAGGAGCTGCTCGGCCACGGTGGTGCCGTTCTGGTTGGCGGCCAGAAAGATGTACAGGCTCCGGCGCTGGTATTCTTCCACGATCAGCTTGGCGGTTTCGGCATCCGGGGCCGCGCCCACGATGGCGGCAAAACCCGGGGCCGAGCCGTCGACGAACTCCACGCCGCGTTTTCTAAAGACCGTGTCGTCGGCCGCACCCAGCCAGATCTTGCCGGCGTCCTGGTCGATCTCCTCCGAATGCAGGTAAAAATCCGGATCGTTGAGATAGCGGAGGGCCTCTTCGATCTCGAAGGCAAACAAGGCGGCCATGCCGGCATCCAGCAGGGGCCCCAGATAGGGCAGGTGGTGCTTGCCTTTGACATGGGGGGGGAGAAGCTTGCGGGCGATATCCAGCGGTTTTTTGATGTCCTCGAGGGTTTCTACCTTCAACCCGAGCAGGGAATAGATGACCGGCAGAAAGTAGGCCGTGTTGGGAAATCCGACCTGGGTGTCCGCGTCGTAGGTATCCAGCGCGCGCTGGTACTTTCCTTCCACCTTGGAGACGATGTTGTAGCCACCCTGGATGGCGGCAAATGCGACTAATCTCGACATGCGTTCCTCCTTCGTTGAGGATTTTTTCGTTTTATATGGTTCCGTATATAGTGTCGGGGTTTGCTTATGCCTCCAGCTTCATCCGGTCTTCCATGCTCATCAGGACCCGGTCTCTGGCCTTGTCGATGCCCAGGGCCTTTCTCTTCTTGTCGATGTGGGCGATCATCTTCCGGGCGTGCAGGATCGGGTCGACCTCCAGGTCCCACATGCCGCCGTAGGTTTTTTCCAAGTCCTTGAACAGGTAATCCTGGAAGACCGGAGCCCCGGATACCGGCAAGGTAACGCCGAATACCGTGTAGACGCCGGAGGCCACGAAATAGTGGCCGATGCTGATCGCTTTTTCGCTCATCCACTCCGGTGCGCTGCCGGCCACCGGAAGGTCCCGGATGTCCTTGCCCAGGCCGCCGGCCTTGACCACCTCGGTGGCCGCCAGCAGGATCCGGCTGTTGTCCACACACGAGCCGAGGTGAAGCACCGGCGGGATGCCCACGGTTTCGCAGACCTCGGTCAGTCCCGGGCCGCAGAAGACACCGGCCGTTTCCGGCACCAGCAGGCCTTCCATGGCGCAGGCGATGCCGTTGCAGCCGGTGGTCAGCACGAGCACGTCGTTTTTGATCAGTTCCTTGACCACCTGGATGTGCCCTTCGTTGTGCTTGGTCCGGGCGTTGTTGCACCCGACCACCCCGGCCACGCCGCGGATCCGGCCGTTGATGATGTTGTCGTTCAAGGTGTAGTAGGTGCCGCGGAAGGTGCCGCCCAGGTGGTATTCGATGGATTCCACGCCGAAGCCGGCGATCTGGACGTTTTTCTGATTCGGGATCATCACCTCCGAGCCGCGGTTTTCGAAGTTGTCGATGGCCATCTTCACGATCCGCTCGGCGTCTTCGACGGCATGGTGCTCGTCGAACTCGATGTGGATGACGTTGTCCTGTTCCATCTTGGCGATGGGATGGGTGGTGATCACCTTCGTATGGAAGCACTTGGCCACATTGGCCAGGTTCTGGAAAATGCACTGGATGTCGACCACCATGGCGTCCACCGCCCCGGTAATGATGGCCAGCTCCTGCTGCAGGAAGGTGCCGCACAGGGGCACGCCGTGGCGCTCCAGGATCTCGTTGGCCGTGCAGCAGATGCCGGAAAGCTGAATTCCCTTGGCACCCTTTTTCTTGGCGTATTCGAGCAGTTCGGGCTTCTGGGACACGGCGACGATCATTTCGGAGAGCACCGGCTCGTGGCCGTGGATGACGATGTTGACATGGTCTTCTTTGAGCACCCCCAGGTTCGCTTCGGATTGAAGCGGATACGGAGTCCCGAACAGGATGTCCTGCAGGTCGGTGGCGAGCATGGAGCCCCCCCAGCCGTCTGCCAGGGCCGCCCGGGTTCCCTGCTTCATCAGGTTCTTGTAGTCCTGGTCCACCCCCATGTGGGTCCGGTGCATGATCTCGACGATCTCCCGGTCGATGTTTCTCGGCAAAACCCCCTGCTTTTTCCAGGTTTCATAAAGCGGTTCGGGGGCGCGCTTCAGGTATTTGATCTCCCCTTCGGGTTTGCCCCATTCCTCCATGGCCGCCTCGGCGACTTCCAGGGCGATTTCGTCGATGCTCCGGTCCAGCTCGTTTCCTTCCTCGTCCTTGACTTTGATTTCCACACCGAGCAGCGGTGCCACAGAAAGCAGCTTGTGGACGTCCTTGATTTTGTATGCGTCGGTTTCTTTGCGGGCTGCGGATCGGAAGACTTCGGCCACGCTTCTGCCGTGGTCGGAGTGGGCCGCGGCCCCGCCGGCGATCATCCGGATGAAGTTTCGCGCGGCAATGGTGTTGGCGGTGGCCCCGCAAAGGCCCTTGCGCTCGTCTTCGCCCTCGATCCCGGATTTGGGAAGGGGCAGGCGACAGGGGCCCATGCCGCAGTTCTTGCAGCAGGTGCCCTGGTTTCCGATGTTGCAGGGCTTCATGGTCACGGCCCGGTCGAACACTGTTTCGATCTCGAGCTGGGCTGCACGGGCGAGCATCTCCTGGGTTGCCGCATCGATGGTTGCGGCCTTGGGATCTGCGACCTTCTTGGTCTTGGCTGCTTTTTCCTTTTTCTCTTCTGCCATCAGAGGTTCCTCCTCGTCATTGAACTTCTAAGTTGATCGGTTTCGTTATGCCGGCGTTTTTCCCGATCCGGACTATCGCCGGTGAATTCGGTCAAGGCGGTCGAGCATCTTGTCCAGAGCCGAGGCCTGTTCCTCGGCCGGCGTCATGGCAGCCTTCTTTTTCGGCTCGGTCTTCTGCTTGGCCTGGCGCTGTTCCCGTTCCTTGGCCCGTTTTTGGCGGACTTCTTCTTCCTCGGCCTCGCGTTTGGCGGCGGCGTCGGCGGCCGCCTTTTTCCTGGCGTCTTCCTCGGCCTTTTCCTTGGCCTCTGCATCCGCCTTGGCCTTGGCCTCTTGCGCTGCCTTTTTCTTGGCTTCGGCTTCGGCATCCGCCTTGGCCTTGGCCTCTTGCGCTGCCTTTTTCTTGGCCTCTTCCTCGGCCTTTTTGGCGGCCGTGTCTTCAGCCGGGACCGGTTCGGCCGGCTTGGCCTCAGCGGCGGGCTTCGGTGCTTCGGCCGGCTTGGCCTCGGCGGTCGGCTTCGGTGCCTCGGCTTTCTTTTCAGCAGCCGGTGCGGCCTTCTTTTCCGGGGCGGGCTTGGCGGCCGCCGCCGGCTTGGCCTTTTCTTCCTCGATGCTCAGATCCGGTTCCGGAGCGATGGCGGCAAGGTCGACCTCCACTTCGGAAAGCTGTTTTCCGATCGGGGCCACATCCTGGGCCGATCCGCCTTCGGCCGCCAGATCGATAAAGGCTTTGACCATCCGGATCGCTTCGGGATGACGCATGATGAGAATGTCGGATCCGGCCATGAGATAGGTGACCGCGCCCACGGCTTCCATGAGGATGGCCCGCCGTTCCGGATCCCCGAGTTCGGGAGCCTCGTCGACCGGCTGTTTGGCCTCCTTGCATTTCCAGACTTCGTTGCCCAGGTTGTTGATGATCGGAAACTGAAGCTTGCCGTCGCCCTGGGTCAGGGCGGCCATCCGGAGCCGCTCCATGACCGAATAAGAGTATTCCATGCCGTAGCCCAGGCCGCCTGTGGTCGGATCGATGAGCACCTTGTCCATGGGCATGCCCAGGTTTTCGAGCAGAATATTGACCTGCTTGGCCAGGTTGACGTCGATGGGCGAAGAGGAGATCACTGCATGGCCGAAACCCATGGCACTGGCGGCGATTCCCTTGTGATTCTTGTCCTCCACCGGCCCGAGGGTCAGGTGCATTCCATCGCATTCTTCGGCGATTTTTTTGAGAACTTCCTCGTCTTTTTCCACGTTGGCGCACCCCCAGACGATCAGGGGAACGTCGATGGCTTCGGCCACCTTTTTCACGGTGGCGGCGGCTTGGACGGCGCCGGTGTTCTGACCGTTGGGATCGATGCTCTTGAGTTGGAGCACGATCAGCTCAGCCCCATAGTCATTCACGCACTTTTTGGCCCAGGCGGCCGGGTCGGAGACGACATCCTTGTACGGGGCGAGAGCGGCTTCCGCCCAATCCTCCGGCGCCATGTCCCAGACCTCCATGGCGATCCGGGGCTTGTTGGGCATGTCGCCTTCGAACTGGTAAAACGGATATCCGGTTTCCCCACCGACGGTCACGGCCTTGTCGCCGCTGCCGACGGTAATTTCCCGGATGTTGCCGGTGTAGGATTCCTTATAAAATTCGAAGCCCAATGTTCCCTCCTTGTCTTATACCGGTTTACGGTTGGGGTGAGACCAAATCAAACGGTGAGACGAATGGGTCAACGGTGGCGGCCGGCCACAGATGATCAGGTTTGCAGCCCCCCTTTCTCGATGAAATTGATGTCGGTTGTCATATCCACACCTGACGGTGGCGATTCCACGCAAAAATCCTGAAAGATCGGACGCAGCCGATCGTTGCCAAGGCAGGAAAAGCTCGGATCCCGAGACGGTCACGATCCGACTCAAGGGACTGTATCGCTTACCAAAACAGCTTTCTCCTATATGCAAAGCCGATCTTTGTCAATAGATTGTCGGGGCTTATTATGAGAAATGGCCCAGAATCGGCGGTGAAAAAGGATCGGGTCAATATGTGGTATCCTACCTCAAATTTTGCCCGTTTATGTAGTAGCCGGTCGGCACCGTCTATCCGAAAATTCTGCCTCTTTTTCCGCCGGCCGTCGCTTACGAGGCCTCGGCGCTTCGCCGGGCCGCCATTCGGGCCTTGAGATTCGGAAACAAATTGACGTCGGTATGGGGCAGAAACAGCGCCGCCACATAATGGTCCATGTAGGATCGGGTTTCTGAAAGCTCGAAGTTGGTCATTTTCCGCAGGACCTCCACCACGTCCCGCCGAATGTGGTTCGAAAGCGAGCTCATGCGGGCGCCCATCAGCGAACCGTTGCCGATATAAGTGATTTTGTCCGGATCGATTTCCGGAAGCAGGCCGATGGTCATTGCTTTTTCCAGGTCGATGTAGCTGCCGAAGCCGCCGGCCAAAATGATCCGGTCCAGGTCGCCGACGGTCAGCCCGACCTCTTCGAGCAGGGTCTGACAGCCGCTGTAGATGGCCCCCTTGGCCCGGATCAGATTGTCGATATCCACCTCCGAGATCGTGATATCCCGGTCGATCTGGGTGTTTTCGGCGCTGGCCAGGACATACTCCCAGATGCTGTCCCGCTCCCGGATGCGATCGGTGTCAAGGTCGCGGTTGAATTTGCCGCGGTTGTCGATGACCCCGCTTTCGAACAATACCGCCACGATGGTGATCAACCCGGATCCGGCGATTCCCCTGGGGCGGACATCGCCGATAGTCAGGTTCATGGGTTCGTAAGTTTTCGGATCGATTGAAAAATCCTCGATAGCCCCCTTGGCGGCCCTCATGCCGAACTCGATTCCGCCGCCTTCGAAGGCGGGGCCGGCGCTGCAGGCGGCGCAGGCCATCCAGTCCTGGTTTCCGATGACGATTTCCGCGTTGGTTCCGACGTCCATATACATCGTGATCGCTTCGGAACGGTAGAGGCCGGAGCCCATGACCCCGGCGACGATGTCGCCTCCCACGTAGCTGGATACGGCCGGATATACCAGGGCCGAGACGTGATCGGCCAGGGCGATGCCCAGGTCCCGTGCGTTGATCGGCGGATACAGGGTGGAAGCCGGAACATAGGGGCTTCTGCGGATGTAACGCGGGTTGATCTTGAGCAAAAGCTGGGTCATGGTCGTGTTGCCGGCGAAGGTGATCGTGTTGATCTCGTCCCGGTCGACGCCGGAGCGCTTGACGATCCGATCAAGAACGCTGTTGATGGTTTCCACCACCACCGACTGGAGCTTTTCCAGCCCGCTGCCTTTTTCCGCATAGACGATCCGGGTGATGACATCTTCGCCATAGCTGATCTGTCCGTTGAACTCGGCGTGTTCGGCCAGCACCTTGCCGGAGACCAGGTCGATGAGCTGGCCGTAGACGGTGGTGGTGCCGATGTCCATGGCCACGGCAAAATTCCGGGCGGTGGTGTCGCCCGGTTCGATGTCGATGATGTGGGTTTTTCGCCCGGGCTGGACCGGCCGGGCCAGGGTCGCCGTCACCGCAAAGCTGCTTTGTCTCAGAAGATCCGGGACTTTCCGGATCACCGGAAGCCGAACCACCAGGCGGTGCTCGCCGTGGTGGATGTTCAGGTAGCTGACCAGCCGGGCCACGTCCGGAAGACGATCGTCGGCGCTGGGTTCGGGAAGGGTCAGGAAGCGCTTTTCCACCGGGGGCAAAAACAGCCCTTCATTTTTGAGGGCATCGAAATCGACCTCCTGGATCTGCGCCGTTTTCCGGGGGGAACGCTTCAGATTCAGCACCGAAGCGTCGATGGCCGACTCGACGGGAATGCGAACGGTCAGGTCGCTTTTCACCACGCTCTGGCAGGCCAGGCGAACGCCTTTTTCGACATCGGCGGGCTTGAGCCGGTCATTGACGCCGCCTTCGACCGCCCCCGCTTCGACGATGACCCGGCATTTGCCGCAGACCCCCTCGCCCCCGCAAGATGCGTTGATGTGCACCCCTGCTTCGAGGGCGGCCCGGATCAGGGTTTCGCCCTCGGCCACGGTGATCGATTTTTCATGGGGAAGAAAACGGATCTTGCATTCTGTCATTACGACTCCTTTGGCTCGGTATCGGATCTCGGATCGTCGAACCGGCAGCTAAGCTGCACCACGTCTTCTTCAGGCACGCTCTCTACCCGGTAGGGCAGCGCATGGAACAGGCGGTGCATCCCCTGGTTGTCCCCTGCAACATATGCCATCAAACCCGCGATGCCGTTTTCCAGGGCGGCCCGGCTGATCTGCTCCATCAAGAGCCGGCCCAGTCCTTTTTGCTGATACCCGCGGCTCACGGAAAAGGCCACTTCGGCCATGTTCGTCGATTCGTCGAGCAGGTATTCGGCTACGGCCACGACGCGGCCGAAGCCGAATTCGCCGACGACGGCCACCAATGTCAGGTTCTTGACGTAGTCGATCTGGGAAAGCCCTTCGACCTCGTCCCGGGCGAAGGTGCTTTTTTCGTGGAAGAACCGGGAGACCACGTCCTTGGCTTCGAGGTTGTAAAAATGCTCCTGGATCCGGCGCTCGTCCACCGGCTTGGCCGGGCGGATCAGGACCGGTTCGCCGTCGATCTCGATCCGTTTTTCGAGGCGGATCGGATAGATGCTGTGAATCGAGTCCTTGAGGCGCCTGTCCGTTCCCAGGAGTCCCAGCTTCTTGGCGTCGTGAAACAGCTGGTCCCGGAAAGCCGGGTGAGCGATGCTGATCATGGCCAGAGCCCGCTCCTGGAGGTTTTTGCCGAACAGGTTCACGGCCCCGAATTCGGTTACCACGTAGTGCACATCGCTTCGGGGGATGACGGCAGCCGTGTTCGTGAGCATGGGAACGATCCGGCTTTTTTTTCCGTTCCGGGAGGCGGCCGCCAGCATCAGAATCGATTTTCCGTTTTCTGCCTGGGCGGCGCCCCGGATGAAATCGAGCATGCCCGAAACCCCGGTAAAATGGTTGATCGGCATGGCATCCGCTGCGACCTGGCCCGTGAGATCGATCTCCATCGCCACGTTGATGGAGACCATCCGATGGTGCCGGGCGATGACACTCGGATCGTTGACGAAGTCCGAAGGGTAGAAGTCGATCCCCGGGTTGTCGTCGAGGTACTCGTAGAGCTCTTCTGAACCGATGGCGCTGCTGGCCACCAATTTGCCGTCGTTGTATCCCTTGAAGCGGTTGGTAATCACCCCCCGGGATACCAGGTGCATGATGTCGTCGGTCACATACTGGGTGTGGATTCCCAGGTCGTTTTTGTCGGCCAGCGCGCGAAGGACGGCCTGGGGGGTGGTGCCGAGACTGATCTGGAGCGTGGCGCCGTCTTCGACGAATCCCTTGATGTGATCGGCGATCAAGTTGGCCGATTCGGACTCCGGCGGTGCACCGACCGTCAGCAGCGGTTCTTCCACCTCCACGACCAGATCGATGTCGTTGGCGTGAATGAAGCTGCGGCCCATGACCCGGGGCATTCGGGGATTGACCTGGGCGATCACCAGGTCAGCGCTGCGGGCCGCCGCCAGAGTGATGTCCACGGAAATGCCGAGGCTCACCCAGCCGAAATCGTCCGGTTCGGAAACCTGGATCAGGGCGACGTTGATGGGCATCCGCTTGGTTTTAAACAGCCTGGGTACCGCGGAAAGATTCATGGGCGTGATGTAGCGAAGATTTCTGGCGATGCCCCGGCTCCGGCCGGAACCGGCATAAAAAGAGCGGATCGTGAGGTTCTTTTCCCCGGACTTGTTGGCGACCAGGGTCAGCGGTGCACTTTCCAGGGCCATGAGACGGACGACTTCCAGTCCGGTGACGTTTTCCGACTGCTCTGCCAGCGCCCGCATCAGCGCCTGGGGTTCGCCGCAGGACGATCCGATGAACACCCGCTGGCCCGGACGAATCAGGGCGACCGCCTCCTTCGGCGAGCGCTTTTTTTCCGGATAGTTGTCGGCCCAGTTCGCCGTTTTGGTCATGGCGTCTCCTTTTGTCCACATGAACTATCTTGCTTTTCAACTGATTAAACCATACCGCGAATCGGATCAAGCACCGGATTGTGAAGGCAAACCGGGAAAGGGCGTCAACTCCCCCCTTTATTTTGCCCGGCAGCGGAGGGTCAGAGTCCGCATCGATTCGGGTAAGGGCTCAGAATGTTGGAAATTTTTAGTCCAACCCTAACGGGCCGGACCTGTGTGCGGTTCCTGAAAAAAAGACAGACAATCGAAATAATTGACTTTTCTTTGTTGACAGCAAAAGAGTCCGCACATATCTCTTTAAAAATTCGGTTCTGAATCGGGTGCGGTCCTGCCGTTGAAAAGCTGCGGTTGACGACCCCGGAAACGACCCTGCCTCCGGGAGGGGGATTCGGCGGACGCAGCCGACCAAAAGGCGGTTCCCGATGCAGCCCGAGCGATCGAAACTTTTGTTGAAGACGGGCAGCGATGCAATTTCTATCGAAGATCGTTCATCTCATCGACGCCTTGAACACCTGGGTTGGCAGATTCGTTGCCTGGACCACCGCCCTGGTGGTCTGCGTTGTGTTCGTCGATGTGGTGATGCGGTATGCATTCAAGACCAGCTACGTGTTCACCCAGGAATTGGGGTGGCATCTGTTTGCGTTCATTTTTCTAATGGGCGCCGGCTATACCCTGCTCAAAGACGGCCACGTGAGGGTCGACATCTTCTACCAGCGAATGGACCCGAAAGCCCAGGCCTGGACCTCATCGGCGTGCTGCTGTTCCTGATTCCCGGCTGCTACCTGATCGTGGCCACGTCGCTGAAGTTTGTCGCCAATTCCTTTTCCGTCAACGGCAGGCTCAACATCAAGGTGTTCGCCGGCGGAGAGCTCGTCCCGCCGCTGAGCACCTTTGACGCGGTCTCCGACGGCACCGTGGAATGCGGCAGCGGCGCCGCCTACTACTGGGCCGGCAAGACGCCTGCCTGCCAGTGGTTCTCCGCGGTGCCCTTCGGCTTGAACGCCCAGGGCAACAACGCCTGGTTTTACAGCGGAGGGGGGCTGAAGCTGTGGGAGGAGGTCTATGCCCCGTTCAACGTGATTCCACGGCCCCAGGGCAACACCGGGGTTCAGATGGGCGGCTGGTTCCGAAAGGAGATGAACACCATCAGGGATTTCAACGGTCTGAAAATGCGGATTCCCGGCCTCGGCGGAAAGGTGATCGCCGGCGCCGGCGGCACCGTTGTCCTGCTTGCCGGCGGTGAGATCTTCACCTCCCTGGAGGGGGGTGCTCGACGCCACCGAGTGGGTCGGCCCCATGCACGACCTTCGAATGGGGTTTTACAAGGCCGCTCCCTACTATTACTACCCCGGGTGGCACGAGCCCGGCACTACCCTGGAGGTCATCTTCAACAAAAAGGCCTATGAATCCCTGCCCAAGGACCTGCAGGTGATTCTCGACGCTGTGGCCATGGAAACCAACCTCTGGAGCCTGAGCGAGTTCGAGGCGGGCAACGGGGCGGCCCTTCAGGAGCTGATCACCAAACACAAGGTCAATCTCAAGCAGTTTCCGGCGGATATGATGGACGAGCTGCGGAAGCTGGCAAAGGACGTGCTGGAAGAAGAGGCGAACAAGGATCCCCTGGCCCGGAAGGTGCACGACGCCTTTAAAAAGTTCAAGGCCCAGGTGGGCGTCTGGGGCACGGTCTCTGAAAACGCTTACTACAACGTGATCGCGGACAAGTTCAGCCTCAAAGGATAAATAATGATGCCGCCCGGCTCGCGCCGGGCGGCATCATTATTTATAGATGAAATCTGCAAAGCATTCCATCGACGGGCGTCATT
>CAYPFH010000007.1:0-22068 GCA_964409825.1 uncultured Desulfobacterales bacterium
GCGTTCGAAAGCTCAACCCGAAGATGAAAGGGCCGATTCTGTGTTTCGTCGGACCGCCGGGGGTGGGCAAAACCTCCCTGGGGCAGGCGATCGCCAAGGCGGTTCGGCGTCGGTTTATCCGGATTTCCCTGGGGGGGATTCGAGACGAGGCCGAGATCCGGGGACACCGGCGCACCTACATCGGCGCCATGCCCGGACGGATTCTTCAGGGATTGAAACAGTGCGGCGCCAACAACCCGGTGTTCATGATGGATGAAATCGACAAGCTCGGGGCCGATTTCAGGGGAGATCCGTCTTCTGCCTTGTTGGAGGCCCTCGACCCCGAACAAAACGCCGCGTTCAGCGACCACTATCTGAATCTGCCCTTTGATCTGTCCAATGTGATGTTCATTCTGACGGCAAACTATACCGACACCATCCCGTCTGCCCTGCTGGACCGAATGGAGGTGATTTCGCTGGCGGGGTACACCGAAGAGGAAAAGTGCAGCATCGCCCGGCGGCACCTGATCCCGCGTCAGATGAAGGAAACCGGTTTGAAAGGCGGGCAGGTCCGGATCAGCGACGGCGCGCTTGAACAGATCGTCGCCGAGTACACCGCAGAGGCCGGGGTGCGCAACCTGGAGCGGGAAGTCGGCAGCATCTGTCGAAAAATCGCCCGGAAGGTGGCCGAACAGAAAAAGGGGCCGTTTCATGTGACCCGGGCAAACCTTCACACCTATCTGGGGATTGCCAAATACCAGCCGGAAATGGACAAGGAAGAAAGCCAGGTCGGGCTGGCGACGGGGCTGGCCTGGACCCAGGCCGGTGGAGAGGTGCTGTATGTGGAGGCTTCCCTGATCAGCGGCAAAGGAGAACTGATCATCACCGGCCAGCTCGGCGAGGTCATGCAGGAGTCGGCCCGTGCCGCCCTGAGCTATGTGAGGGGAAATCTGTCCCGCTTCGGTGTAAAAGAAAACTTTTTTGACAATCTGGACGTGCACATCCATGTGCCGGCCGGGGCCATTCCCAAGGACGGCCCGTCGGCAGGGGTCGCCATGGCCACGGCCCTGGCGTCCGTAGTGAGCCGGACCCCCGTCAGCACCGATGTGGCCATGACCGGGGAGATCTCCTTAAGAGGGAGGGTGCTGCCCATCGGCGGTCTGAAGGAAAAGTCCCTCGGTGCGCTTCGGGCCGGGATTCGAACCCTCCTGCTGCCGGATAAAAACCGAAAAGAGCTCGTGGAGCTGCCGAAACACGTACGCCGGAAGATCCGTTTCGTTCCGGTTCGGCATATGGATGAAGTGCTCCCCGCGGCGCTGGAGTCGCTTCCGCCGCAAAAACCGAAGCGGCGGAAAAAGACTTCCAAGTGATTCTTCTCGCCATCGATACCGCGACTTCCAGCTGCAGCGTGGCCCTGGCCGAAGATGGGAAGGTGATCGCGGAGCTTTGGCGCTGCGACGGCCAAACGCATTCGCGCCACCTGATGACCCTGGTCGACGCCGTTCTGGAAAAGAGCCGGATGGTGCCTGCCCATATCGACGCCCTGGCCGTCACCCGGGGGCCGGGCAGTTTCACGGGAATTCGCATCGGGATGGCCACGGCCAAGGGGCTCTCGGCGGCGGTGGAAAGCCCCCTGGTGGGGGTTTCCAGCCTCGACGCCCTGGCGCTGCAGGCTCCGGAATCGCCGGGATTGCGCTGCTGCCTGATCGATGCCCGAAAACAGGAAGTTTACAGCGGCATCTATCGGTCCGATGGGCACGGAGCCATCGGCCAGGTCCGAGAGCCTATCGTCGCAGACCCCGATCAGGTAACTGCAGGCATTTCAGCGCCGTGCCTGTTTATCGGAGACGGGGCGCTTTTGTACCGGCGGCGGATTCAGGAGCGGCTCGGATCGCTGGCCCGCTTCGCACCGGAGACGGATCACCGGATCCGCGCGGCCACTGTTGCCCGGATCGGTTTTCAGCGCCTGGCACCCGAAGCGGGCGGGGCCGGCAGGGATCTTGTTCCGCTGTACATCCGAAAATCCGATGCCGAGCGCGTGCTGGGTTCAGCTTGACAAGAACAGCTGTTTCTTATAGTTAAGTTCGATTTGGGTGTTTGCAGGACAGGGGGCCGATGAAACCGGAAAAGAGCGATCCAAAATATCTGTGGCCCGAGGCGCAGCGGTTTACGACCCTGCCGGTTGCCCCCGAAGGCGTGCCGATTCTGGCGGCTGCCGCGTTTATCACCCTGGTTCTCGCCCTGCTCGGACTGACGGTCCCGGCGCTGATCGGTCTTTTTGCCGCGATGTTTCTGGGATTTTTTTTCCGGGATCCGGATCGGGTGGTGCCCCGGGATGAGCAGGCAGTGGTGTCACCGGCCGATGGCCGGGTCCTGGCGGCTGAGATCATCGCCGACGGCGGCGGATTCTATGAGGGAAGATGTCTGAAAATCAGCATTTTCATGTCGATTTTCAACGTCCATGTGAACCGGATTCCGGCCTCGGGGACGGTCCGTCGGATCGAATATCATCCCGGCCGGTTTTTCAGCGCGAACCTGGACAAGGCCTCGGCGGAAAACGAACGAAACGCCGTGTTCATGGAGACCGAAACCGGCCACCGGTTGTGCACCGTTCAGATCGCAGGGCTCGTCGCACGGCGGATCATCTGCCGCATTCTGCCGGGCGACGAAGTGTTGCGGGGCAGGCGATTCGGCCTGATCTGCTTTGGATCCCGGCTCGATGTCTACCTTCCGCCGGAAACCGGAATCACCGTCCAAAAGGGGCAGAAAGTCCAGGCGGGCACCTCGATTCTCGGATATCTTCCCTGAATCGCCCCGCCGGAATGAGGCCCCCGTCGTGTTTGTGGGGATATGGTCGGCGTCGCCCATACCATCCCGGGATTTGATCGTCGGAATTTGACGTGTCATGGTGCGCTTTGCCGGGGCGGACGTGACGGAGCAAGCCGGCAAAAAGTGATATGGACATGAAAAAACAGTATCGGATTGGGGTGATCCCCGGGGACGGAACCGGGCCTGAAGTCGTGGCCGAGGGGATCAAGGTCATTCAAGCGGCGGCCCAGCGATGCGGGTTTTCGCTTTCCTTGACCGAGTATCCCTTCGGAGGGGAGTACTACCGGCAGACCGGCGTCATTCTTCCCGAAGATGCGCCGGCATTGCTGGCGGCTGAAGACGCCATCTATCTTGGCGCCATCGGACATCCGGAGGTCAAGGCCGGCATTCTGGAAAAAGGGATTCTTCTTGCGCTCCGGTTTCATCTGGATCAATACGTCAACCTCAGACCGGTGAAGCTCTATGAGGGCGTCGAGACGCCGCTCAAGGCCAAGACCCCCGAAGACATCGATTTTGTCGTGGTCCGGGAAAACACCGAAGGCCTTTACGCCGGGGCCGGAGGCTGCCTGAAGCGGGGAACCGCCGACGAGGTGGCCGTTCAGGAATCGATCAACACCCGCAAGGGCGTGGAGCGGTGCATCCGCTTCGCCTTCGAATACTGCCGGAAGCGAAACCAGAAAAAAAAGTTGACCCTTTGCGGCAAGACCAACGTGCTCACTTACGCGTTCGACCTCTGGGAGCGGACCTTTTACGAAGTCGCCGCCGAGTACCCGGACATTGAAACCGACTACGCCCACGTGGACGCCATCTGCATGTGGATGGTCAAGAATCCGGAATGGTTCGATGTCATCGTCACCGACAATATGTTCGGCGATATCATTACCGATCTTGCCGCCATGATCCAGGGCGGCATGGGGGTCGCCGCAGGCGGAAACATCAACCCTGCCGGGGTTTCCATGTTCGAGCCCATCGGCGGGTCGGCGCCCAAGTATACCGGAAAGGGCGTCATCAACCCGATTGCGGCCGTCTCAGCGGCCCAGCTGATGCTCGAGACATTGGGCGAAGACAGGGCCGCAGCGATGATCGAAGCCGGAGTGATCAAAGTGCTCAAACACGATCTGAAGAGTCTTTCCGCCGGCCGAATGGGATACAGCACCTCCGAGGTCGGCGATCTGGTGGCCCGGCATATCGAGTGGATCGACCCGGCGGATACCGCCGAAAAGATAAGGAGTCGATGAATCGTGGAACGCGTACCGATTACCAGGGATGGATACGAAGCCCTGAAAAAGGAGCTGGAGCGGCTCAAGAGCGTGGAACGGCCCCGGAACATCCAGGCCATCGAAGAGGCCCGGGGCCACGGCGACCTGTCCGAAAATGCCGAGTTCGATGCGGCCAAGGAGCGCCAGGGCTTTATCGAGAGCCGCGTCGGCGAACTTGAATTCAAGCTGGCCAATGCCGACATTATCGATCCCGGGACCCTGCCCAAGGATCGGGCCGTGTTCGGAAGCCGGGTGGTGGTCGAGAATATCGACACCGGTGAAAACCTGGAATACCAGTTGGTGGGTCCGGACGAGTCGGATATCGGAAAGGGCCGGATATCGGTGGCCTCGCCGCTGGGCCGGTCTTTGATCGGGAAAAAGACCGGCGACGAGATCACCCTGCAGGTGCCCGGCGGAAAGCGGGTTTACGAACTGGTGGAAATACTATAGACGGGGTTTTGAAACCACTTCTGGCGGAGCGAGGGCCGTTGCCGACGGCGGCACGGGTCCGGCGCATGTTTGGCACGAATACAACATTTTATCTTTTGACGGCGGTTCGGCCGTCTGAGGAGGACAGCTGTGGCACGGATTACGATCGAAGATTGTCTCAAGCGGGTTTCCAACCGGTTTTTGCTGGTCCACATGGCCGCCCGACGGGTTCGCCAGATCCGGGAAGGTTCCGAGTATCTGGTCAGCGCCCCCAAAAATGAAGATATCGTGATCTCTCTGAGAGAAATCGCCGCCGGAAAGATTCGCCTTCACACGGAAACCCCCGAATCCGAAGAGGCCGAAGCCTAACGCCGACCCTCCGCCGCACGCTATCGCATGTTTGCGGCCGCCGCTGCCTGCCGGCTGCCGGAGCCTTTGCATTGGTCAACGTCAGCAGCACATACCGGAATCTGAACCGGGCCGTCGGCCGAGCGATCCACGCCTATGAAATGATCTCCGACGGGGACAAGATCGTTGTGGGGCTCTCCGGCGGCAAGGACAGCATGGTGCTCACCTGGATCCTCGCCGAAAGACGCCGGCGGGTGCCTGTTGCATACGAGCTGCATCCGGTGTATATCGACCCGGGATTCGACGGCGGCTTCGGAGATTCCCTGGATGCCTTTGCCCGCCGATGCGGCACCGAACTGCGGATCGAACGGACCGACTTCGGTATTCGCGCCCACGGTCCGGAAAACCGGGAAAATCCTTGCTTTCTCTGTTCCCGGTCCCGGCGCCGGCGCCTTTTCGAAATCGCCGATGAGCTTGGATGCGGGAAAATCGCTCTCGGCCACCACCAGGACGATATCATCGAGACCCTGTTCTTGAATATGTTCTATGCAGGGGAGATGAGCACCATGAAGCCGGTTCAGCCGTTTTTCAAAGGCCGATTCAAGGTGATTCGGCCGCTGGCGTTCGCCGGCGAGCAGCTCATCGGGCGCGCGGCGCGGGCGCTCGATTTTCCGGATGTTGAAAATCCGTGCCCCAGCGCCTCTGTTTCCAAACGCCGCGAGGTCAAGGAGATGCTGCTGGGCCTGTATCGGCGCAACCGCAAGATCCGCGGCAATATTTTTCGCGCCATGCGCAACGTCAGGCCGGAATACCTGCTGTGACGCCAAGGAGGCGCTGTGAGAAACGGCTTCGACCTCACCATGAGAGATATCCAGAACGAACGGGATTACCGCCATATCCCGATCGACAAAGTCGGCATCAAAAACATCCGCTACCCGATCACCGTCCTGGACCGGCGCAATCACATCCAGAACACGGTGGCCAACATCAACATGTACGTGGATCTTCCCCACAAGAACAGGGGAACCCACATGAGCCGGTTTGTGGAGCTGCTGCACCTGTTTCGCCCTGAAATCTCCTTGAAGAAGTTTTCGGAAATCCTGGCGGAGATGAAAAAGCATCTCAACGCGGCCTCTGCCCATGTGGAGATCATCTTCCCCTACTTCGTTGAAAAGGCCGCTCCGGTCAGTTCCGCCCCGGGGCTGATGGACTATACCTGCCGGCTGATCGGCTCCAGCGACCCGCAAGGAAAGATGGACCTGGTGTCGGAGGTGATCGTGCCGATCACCTCGGTCTGCCCCTGCTCCAAGGAGATCAGCGATGCGGGGGCCCACAACCAGCGCGGAGAGGTGCGCCTGGCCGTCCGGTTCCGCAAGTTCGTCTGGCTCGAGGACATGATCGAACTGGTGGAGCAGTCCGCCTCCTGCGACGTCTTTTCGGTGCTCAAACGGGTGGATGAAAAACGGGTGACCGAGCGGGGATACAACAACCCGAAATTTGTCGAAGACGTCGTCCGCGACATCGCCGTCAGACTCAAATCCGACGCCAATATCACGTGGTTTTCCGTGAGCGCGGAAAATTTCGAGTCCATCCACAACCACAGCGCCTACGCCCACATCACCAGCGAACCGACGCCCCGCCGGTAGCCGGTTGCAATGTCCCGCAACCACTGAAAAATCCGAAATTCGAAGCACGAAATCCGAAACGGTTCGACAGATTCGACAGGTTCGACAAGCTCACTGCCTGCAAGCTCACTGCAGGCAAGCTCACCGCCCTGAGTCCCGCCGGGACGGGATCGAAGGGCAAATTCGAAATGCTGGTGTTTACGGCAGGGCGGCGGAAAGCTCCCGCAGGATCCGATCTGCGGATCGGCCCGGGGTGTTGATCAGGATCACGAACCGGTACAGGCCGGAGTCGGCTTCGATATAGCCCGCCCGGGTTTGGATTCCGGTCAGGGTGCCGGTCTTTACGCGGATGCGATTGTCTGCGGCCAGCAGATGCCGATAGGGGGCGAAGCCGTCAAGAACAGCCAGCAGCCCTTCGGCCGTGATCCGGTTCCGGCGGGAGATGCCGGACCCCTCGGTCATTTTCAGACGGTGAATTCCCAGTTTTTCTTCGGCAATGACCGAAACGGCCCGGACCCCTTTTTCAAGGGTGCCCGGAGGGCCGTAGCGTGCGGCGCCGGCTGCGATCAGGATCTGATTGGCGGTAAAGTTGTTTGAATGGGCCATCAGCCGCTCGACCACGGCCGTCAAGACAAACGGTGACAGATGACGGTAGAGGCGGCGATCGCGGTCCGGTTCGATCCGGCCGAAGCGAACCGGGCCTTTCACCGTCACGCCCGCTTTTTTCAGAAAGTAGGCGAAGAGATGGCCGGCATACCGGAGCCCTTCGCGGTTGCCGTCTGAGAGTACGATCCGGCCGCGGGTCATCTGCGAGCTTCGAATTCTTTCGATCGCCGGGGCAAGCAGGGGCGTTTGAGGCTCTGCGCTGACCAGGCGGCGGTCGGAAGCCGTCTTGAAAAAGACCGTGTTGAAATTGACGCACAGTGCGCCGTTTGGGGCGTCGTAAGGCTCGAAAGAGTCGTTTACGCCGGGGATGGCAAGCGGTCGGGAAAAGAAGGCGTCGTCGAGAACCAGGTCGCCCACGGTCTTTTTTCCCGGCAGCGCTGCGGCCACCTCCGATGCGACGGCCGCAACGACTTCGGAGACGAGCATCGGATCGCCGTATCCTTTGATCTTCAGATTCCCCTCGGAATCGAGGAAAAATTCGGTGGGAAAGCGGTACGATTCGCCCAGAATCTCGAATCCGGCAAGGGCGGTGAGCAGCTTGAGGGTCGATGCAGGGATGCGTAATGCCTCGGCGTGTATTGCCAAAAGAACGCTTCCGTCGGGTCCGGCCAGAATCAATGCGTCCTTTGGACCCACCTGCGCTGCGGCTCGGGCAAGCCGGGCGCGGTCGGGGCCGCCCGCGTCGGCGGCGGCTGCCGCCCAGCAAAGAAGGACGGCGGCGATCATGGGCAGCGCCGGGATCCACCTGTGTTTCGCATCGGAAAACGGCGAAAGCCTTCCTGGCGCCATGATCAGGGCGACTCCACGATGAGGGTGACCGGTCCGTCGTTGACCAGGGATACCGCCATTTTGGCGCCGAACCGGCCGGTTTCGGCGACAAGCCCCCGTTGCCTGAGGGCGGCGGCAAATTCCCGGTACAGATCCTGCGCCGCAGTCGGATCGGCGGCCTGTTGATAGGAGGGTCTTCTGCCGTTGCGGCAGTCCCCGAACAGGGTGAACTGGGAGATGACCAGCACCTCTCCTCCTACGTCGAGCACCGATCGGTTCATTTTCCCGTCGTCGTCTTCAAAGATGCGAAGATGGGCGATTTTCTCCGCAAGCCAGCCCGCGGCGGCAGTGTCGTCTCCTCGGCCCACCGCCAGAAGCACAACCAGGCCCTGCCCGATCCGGCCCACCGTCTCATTTTCCACGGTCACCGAAGCGCTGCTGACTCGCTGGACCACGGCGCGCATGGGATCCTCCCGAGTTGGGGTTTGAGAACAGTTAAGCGCAAAGTAAGTGCATAGAGTGCCTAAAGTGCCTAGAGTGCCTAGAGTAAAGGGGTCGCTTCGCTCCAGCATCCGGCCACGACGGAGCGTGGCCCTCCAAGCTCACAGCCATCGGTCTCCGGCGGTTCCAAGCGGGAGCATTCTGGATAAGCGCAAAATTGTATAATTGCAGTCACTCTAGGTACTCTATGCACTATCTTTTCTCCCCAACAGCTCGGCAAACGGATTGTGAAACGGCGTTCTTTGCTTTTCTCCGTTTCCGCTTTTCTGCTTTGTGCCTCCGCGTTTTTTGCGGGTCCGGTTTTCAACCGGAGGCGTCCGCCGTTCGACCTGGCCGGGATTTTTTTTCATGGAAAGAGAAATTCTGCGCCGCTCCAGGTCGACGTCGAGCACGGTCACCGTTACCCGCTGCTGGACCCGGACCACCTCGGCCGGGTTGCGCACAAACCGGTCGGCCAGCTGGCTGATGTGAACCAGGCCGTCCTGATGGACCCCCACATCGACAAAGGCGCCAAAGGCGGTGACGTTGGTGACCACCCCGGAAAGACGCATCCCCGGCTGCAGGTCTTCGGGCTTGTCGATGCCCTCTGCAAAAGAAACCGCGTCGAATTCCCGGCGCGGATCCCTTCCGGGCTTGGAAAGCTCCTGGAGGATGTCTTTTAAGGTCGGCAGACCGACGCCGTCTCCGGCATACCGGGTCAGATCGATTTTTCTGCGAAGATCGGCGTCGGCCATCAGTTCCGATACGGTGCACGTAAGATCGTCCGCCATGGTCCGGACCACCGGATAGCTTTCCGGGTGCACGGCGCTCGCGTCAAGGGGGTTTTCACCGTCTCGGATCCGCAGAAAACCGGCGCACTGTTCGAAGGCCTTCGGCCCGAGCCGCGGGACCCGCCGCAGCACGGCCCGGTTCGGAAAGGAGCCGTGTTCGTCCCGGTAGGCCACGATGTTTCTGGCCAGCTGCGGGCCGAGACCCGACACGTAGGTCAGCAATTGAGCGCTGGCACGGTTGGCATCGACTCCGACGGCATTGACGCAGCTGACCACCACGTCGTCGAGTGCTTCGCGCAATGCGGTGGGATCGACGTCATGCTGGTACTGTCCGACGCCGATCGATTTGGGATCGATTTTGACCAGTTCCGCAAGCGGATCCATCAGCCGCCGTCCGATGGAGATCGCCCCGCGGACGGTCAGGTCCAGGTCCGGAAACTCTTCTCTGGCCGCTTCAGAGGCCGAGTAGACCGAGGCCCCGCTCTCGTTGACGAGGATGACGGGCAGGGGCTCGGGAAAAGCGATGCCCCGGACGGTCGCCTCGGTTTCCCGGCCGGCGGTGCCGTTGCCCACGGCCACGGCTTCGATTCCGTAGTCGCTGCAAAGTTGGGCGATCCGGCGGGTCGCCGCGCTGTTTTGCCTCTCGGAAAGGTGAAGAAATACCGTCTCGTGGTGGAGGAGCTTTCCCTGCCGGTCGAGGCATACGAGTTTGCAGCCGGTTCGAAACCCCGGGTCGATTCCCATTACCCGGCGGGGACCCAACGGCGGGGCCAGCAGCAATTCCCGGAGGTTTTCGGCAAAAATGCGGATCGCTTCGGCATCGGCCCTGTCCTTGGCAGACAGTCTCATCTCGGTTTCCATGGAGCGGGAAATCAGGTGCCGATAGCTGTCGGCCGCCGCTTGTGCCACCTGCTCGGCGTCGGCGCCGTCTCCCGTGACAAACCGCTGCCGCAAAAGATCCAAGGCCTCGTCCTGCGCCGGAGCGATCGACAGGGTCAGGATATCTTCGCGCTCTGCCCGGCGCATGGCCAGCACGCGGTGAGAGGGGGCGTCTTTGAGCGGTTCGGACCAGTCGAAGTAATCCCGGTACTTGGCGCCGTCGGTCTCTTTGCCGGGAGCCACCCGGCTGCTGAGAATTCCTTTTTCAGTGAACAGGCGGCGCATCAGAGACCGGGTTTCGGCGTCTTCGTTGATCCATTCGGCGATGATGTCCCGGGCGCCGGAAAGAGCCTCCCGCACCGAAGGAATCCCTTTTTCCGGATCGATGAAGTCCGCGGCCGCCGACTCCGGATCCGTTCCGCTTTGGGCGAAAATGGCTTCCGCCAGCGGCTCGAGGCCCTTTTCCCGGGCGATTAAGGCCCGGGTGCGCCTTTTGGGCCGAAACGGAAGGTAGAGGTCTTCAAGCTCGGCCAAACCGGCGGCGGCAAGCACCTGTTCCTTGAGTGCTTCGGTCAGATGGCCGTGCTGCTGAAGAGATGATAGAATTGCTTGCCTTCGGGCGTCGAATTCCCGGAGCTGGCGGAGCCGATCGCGGATGCGGGCGACGACGACTTCATCCAGGCTGCCGGTGGCTTCCTTGCGGTAGCGGGCGATGAAGGGAATCGTAGCCCCGCCATCGAGAAGATGGGCCACCGCCGAAACCTGAGGCCCGCTCAGGGAAAGCTCTGCCGCGACGGCCTCCACGTGGGTGCTGCTCATTTGAAGGTTCTCCTTGGATCGGGATGTGCGCCCGCCGTCTTGGGCGGGCGACGGATCACCGTGATAAGGGGTCCTCCGGCAAAAGTCAACTCTCTTGCGCGGTTGGCCGGTTTCGGCCGTCTTGACAATGCGCGCAAATCGGCGGTAGGGTGGTGCGGCCTTTGGCGCCGCCCAAACCGCCACGGAGGGAAAATGAAAGATCGCTACGAAGCATCGTTGAAGGGGCATTTTCTGCTGGCCATGCCCGGCCTGATGGATCCGAACTTTTTCCAGACCGTGACCTGCATCTCGGAGCACTCGCCGGAGGGTGCCGTCGGCCTCATCGTCAACAGGCTGCATCAGGCGCTTACCCTCGGCGAAATTTTCCAGGAGCTTCAGATCGAAGCGGACTCTCCGGCGGCGGCGGAACCGATTTACATCGGCGGTCCGGTGCACATCGGAGAGGTGTTTATCCTCCACGGTCCTCCGTTCGGATGGAAAGGCTGCCTGATGGTCACCCCCACCCTGGCCATGAGCAACACCAAAGATATCCTGGATGCGATCGCGGCAGGAAGGGGCCCCAAAAAGTTCCTGGTGGCGATGGGCTGCGCCGGCTGGGGAGAAGGACAGCTGGAAGAAGAGCTGAGGCAGAATGCATGGCTCACCGGCCCGGTTCACGACGACATCATCTTCGGCATTGCCTCAGAGAATCGATGGCAGACGGCCATGAATCGCCTCGGCGTCGATCCCTCCATGCTTTCCGGGACCGCCGGAAACGCGTAATACATGTGGGCTTATGATGGCGGCGATGGTTTCTTCGATCTGAGAACCATCGCCGAAACTCTGCCACCGAGCACTTATCCGGCGGGTGCATCACCCCTGCGGGGCTTGGACCGCGGCTTTGTCTTTGACTTTGGACGCTCGGGACTTGGCCTTTTTCTGACAGACACTGTCTTTGCGAACGAAGGCACAGAGCTTCGGATTGTGGTATTCCCTGCAATTCAAGGGATTGTACAAGGGGCATTCCGGGTTCTTTTCAGACATGAACGTTTCAGCTCCTGTTGGGCATCCCACATCTTCTGAAGCGGCTTTCGGCATTTCATTCTTCTGCAAATCCCCGTCTGGAGCAATTTGCAGAATGAGACGGTTGGAAAATATCACAAATACCCGGATTTTACAAGATGTTGCTGGTGAAACCCTATATTTCGAGCGTCCTGCGACCGGCGGTACGCTTTTGACAATCTCCTGAAGCCATTGTACGAATCACAGAGGACCATGGATGCTTTCAACCATCTGAAAAGCGAACTGCTGGCGGTCGACCAGGATCTGGAGAATCTCGTCGGGGCCGTCTCTTCGATGCCCGAACTCGACGTCCGGTCCTTTGAAGACTGGCGCCGAACCCTTTCCGGCATCCGCCAGCAGCTCGCCGAAGACGTGATCCGCGTGGCCGTCGTCGGCGCGATCAAGTCCGGCAAGAGCACCTTTGTCAATTCGCTGCTGGGAGACGATTTTCTCAAGCGCGGCGCCGGCGTCGTCACTTCGATCGTCACCCGGATCCGCCCCGGACGGCGGCTCAGGGCGCGGCTCTATTTCAAGTCCTGGGATGAAATCAACGCCGATATCGAAGAGGCGATGGTCTTGTTCCCTGCCCTGAACCGCCCGGACGAAGAAGGCGGCTTCGATATCCGGCGGGAAAAGGACAGATCCGCGCTGCAGGAGGCGCTGTCCACCCTCGGCGCTGAACGCCTGATTCAGAATGACTGCCGGGACGCCAACAGCGTGCTGCTCTTTTCCTATCTCAAGGGCTACCCTGAGGTTGAACATCTCATCGGCCCGGAGCCCGTCCTCCACGATTTTGAAGGTGCGCTTTTCCCCGAGCACCGGCTGTTTGCCGGCGCCGATTTCATGGCCGTCTACCTGAAGGACATCGAGCTGCAGATCGGTGACGCCGGACTGGACGACAATGTGGAGATCGCCGACTGCCAGGGAAGCGATTCTCCGAACCCGACCCATCTGTCCATGATCCAGGACTACCTGCTCAGGACCCATTTCATCATCTACGTCGTCAGCAGCCGAACCGGACTGCGGCAGGCGGATATCAAGTTTTTGTCGATCATCGGCCGGATGGGCATTCTCGATAACATGCTCTTTGTGGTCAACAGCGATCTGGACGAGCACGAAAATCTGGACGACCTCGAGGCGCTTGTGGAAAGGGTCAAGGATGAGCTTTCCCTGATCCGAGCCGAGCCGCAGGTGTTCTGCTTCTCGGCCCTGTACAACCTGTTTCGAATCCAGCAGGGGAAACTTTCCGAGCGGGAGTCTCTCCGGCTGGAACAATGGAACAAAGAGGCGGCGCTGACCGGATTCTCCGACGAGGAAGCCGCGCGATTCCGGTCGGAATTTAAGCGGAAGCTGACCGCGGGGCGGATGTCCCTGTTCATGTCCAACAACCTGGAGCGCCTGCGGGTGATCGGAGACGGTCTGGGAAGATGGCTCCGGGTCCGGCGGGATCTTTTGTCCCGGGATTCCAGCGGAGCCGCAGAAATCGTGGACCGGATCCGGCTTCACCAGGAGAGGATGGACCAGGTCCGATCCATGATCAAAAGCACCCTGGACGGCTCCGTGGGAAAACTCAAAACCGAGCTTCGCCAGGAGCTCGACGGTTTTTTCGACCCCTCCCGAGGCAGTCTTCTTTCCGGCATCTTCGATTTTATTCGTCGCTACGACCCCCCGTTGGCGGACTACGAGAAACATCTCGAATCGGCGGGTTTCACCCCGACTTTGTACCTCCTGTTTCAGGATTTCCGTCAGGCCTTAAACGGCTATCTGGCCGAGACGGCCAACCCGGAGGTGGCGGAATTTGTTCTCCGAACCGAAGCCGGGATCCGGCGCTTTCTCCAGTCGGTGGCCCGGCCCTACGATGCCATGATCCAGGAAGCATTGGAGGAGCACGACCGATCCCTGGAGCGATTCGGCGTTCAGACCGGAGAAGGACAGCGGGGAAGCGTTCAGATGCCCGACATGGAAACGATCCGAAGCCGGGCCGGACTGTCGATGCCGCCGGCGGCTGCACACCTGCGCTACTCGGCCCGGATTCGCACCGAGGCGGTCATGCGGTTCGGTTTTTACTCGGTGCTCAAAGCGTTCAAAAAGATCCTGAAAAAACCGATCAGCAGTCCCGAAGAAGAGGGGATTCAAGCGCTTAGAGATGGTCTGCGGCGGATCAAGCGGGAGACCGACCGGTCTCTCCGGTTCCATTTCAAGGACTACGGGGAGAACGTCAAGTTCCAGTATGTGTTCCGTCTTGCCGATGCGGCTTCAAGCGCCCTGTATGAGGCGATTCTCGACGAATTCGGTGCTTATGTGTCGGACCTGGACCGGATGGCGGAAATGGTCAGCCGGGAGCGGCATCTTAAGGAAAAGACCGCCGATATCCTGAGGCGGCTGGCGGCCGATGCCCGGGACGCGACAACGCGGATCGAAAGGCTCAAGGCGGCCATGGAGCCGGAACTTTCCGCGTCGGTTTCAACAGGGTAGCTCCCGGCTCAACGCGCCTTTGCCAGGGGGGGGGCGGCGGCGGGCGCACGTTTTTTTACCGGCAAAGCGGCTCGGATTTGCCGGCGGAAAGGAGGAGGCAGGGCAGATGGCAAAGAAAAAGACCCGTATACTGGCAGTGGCGAACGAAAAAGGGGGGGTGGGAAAAACCGTCACGGCCATCAATCTCGGGGCAGCCCTCCAGCAGGAGGGAAGGCAGGTGCTCATCGTCGACATGGACCCGCAGTTCAACGCCACTCGGGGGCTGGGAGTGGAACCGGATCCGGATTCGGGAAGCATCTACGACCTGGTGGCCGGCGACGGGAGCAAAACGGTGGATGACGTTCTGGTCAGGACTCGCTGGGAAGGACTGGACCTGATTCCGTCCCATGTCGATCTGGCCGGCGCGGAGGTCGAGCTTGTCGAGATCGCCGGCCGCGAAGATCGTCTAAAAAGCGCTCTTTCCGAATTGAAAGGCCGCTATGATTTCATCATCTGCGATACCCCTCCCAGCCTTTCTCTTCTCACCATCAACGTCTTTTCCTATGCCCGCGAGGTCTTGGTTCCCTGCCAGACGCATCCTTACGCCTATGCGGCGCTTGAAGAGCTGTTCGATACCATCGAGGCCGTGGGCCGGGAGATCAACGACGGCCTGTCGATCACCGGCATCCTGGCCACCCTCTATGATCAGCGCACCCGGGTCGGCCATCGGATTCTGGAAAAGCTCAAGGCAGACGACCGTTACGGGCCGTTGCTGCTCGGCACGGTCATCCGGGCCAACACCACCATCGCAGACAGCGCCGATGCGGGAAAGCCCGTGGTCTTTTACCGGAAAAACAGCTACGGCGCCGAAGACTACACGGCCCTGGCACGGGAGATTTTATCGCGCCCTGCGTAAATGAGTTAAGCCGGTTTTGCCAGTTAAGCCAGTTTTGCCAGTTGCCGGTAAAAACCAAAAAATCTCAAAATCAACTGGCCAACTGGAAACTGGGCAACTGGCAAACTTCATTGTATCTTCTTCCCATAAAGCCTGAGGCTGTTGGTCACCACCGAGATGCTGGAAAAGGCCATGGCCAGCGCCGCCAGGATGGGATGGAGCTGGCGCAGGAATGCGGGAACGCTGTCGAAGGGCTGAAGCACGCCGGCGGCCACCGGCACCAGGGCCAGGTTGTAGATAAAAGCCCAGAACAGGTTCTGCCGGATGGTGCGCATGGTGGCCCGGCTGACGGCCATGGTTCTGGGTACGCCGAACAGGCTCCCGCTGGACAGGATCACGTCTGCGCTTTCGATGGCGACATCGGTTCCGGTGCCGATGGCCATTCCCACATCGGCCTGGGCCAGGGCCGGCGCATCGTTGATCCCGTCGCCGACCATCGCCACCTGCCGACCTTCTTCCTGAATCTCCTGAACCTTGGCTGATTTTTCCTCCGGCCGCACCTCCGCGTAGATGTCGTCGACCTTTACCTGGTCGGCGATGGCCTTGGCGGTACGGGGATTGTCGCCGGTGAGCATGACCACCCGAAGGCCCTGGCGGTGCAGCCGGGCGATCGCGTCGGCCGAGTCGGGCTTGAGCCGGTCGGAAACCGAGATCAGCCCGCACAAGGCCTCGTCCCGGACGACGACCATCACGGTCTTGCCCTCGTGCTGGAGCCGCTCGATGCTGTCGGCCACCGGCGCCAGCGACAGGCCCTGTTCTGCAAACCATCCCGGCTTGCCGACACGAATATGGTGTTCTCCGACCCGGGCCTCCACCCCGCTGCCGCCGGCGGCTGAAAACGCAGACAATTTTTCCGGCCGGATGGCGCGCTCCTTTGCGGCGTTGACGATCGCCTTGCCCAGCGGATGCTCCGAACCCTGCTCGGCCGAAGCGGCGATGCGAAGAAGCGAGGCGTCGTCGATTCGGGCCGAATCGATGGGCACGATATCCGCCACGGCCGGTTTCCCCTCGGTGATCGTTCCGGTCTTGTCCAAGACCACCGTGTCGAGCCGGGTGGCCATCTCCAGGGCTTCGCCGCGCTTGAACAGGATGCCGCTTTCAGCTCCCTTGCCGGTGCCGGCCATGATGGCGGTGGGCGTGGCAAGACCCAGGGCACAGGGGCAGGCAATGACCAGCACGGCCACCAGCCGGATCATCGCGGGCACGAACTGGCCGCCCACGGCCCACCAGACGAGAAACGTGGCGAAGGCCACGGCGATGATCGTCGGCACGAAATAGGCGGCCACCCGGTCGGCCAGGGCCTGGATGGGCGGCCGCGTTCCCTGGGCCTCCTGGACCAGACGGATGATCTGGGCAAGGGCGGTGTCTTTTCCGACAGCCGTGGCCGTAATCTGCAAGAGCCCCTGGCCGTTGATCGTGCCCCCCACCACGTTGTCGCCTGGTCCCTTGTCCACCGGGAGCGGCTCTCCGGTCAGCATCGATTCGTCCACTGCCGATCGGCCCTCATCTACGCGGCCGTCGACCGGTATCCGTTCTCCGGGCCGCACCAGAAGCCGGTCATTGCGCTGCACGCGGGCCAGGGCGATTTCCTGCTCATTTCCGGCGTCGTCGATCACCACGGCGGTGTCGGGCCGAAGCCCCATCAGCTTCCGGATAGCCCCGCCGGTGCGGCCCTTGGTTCTCGCCTCGAGCATCTTGCCCAGCTTGATCAGGGTGATGATCACCGCCGATGTTTCGAAGTAGACGTGGTCTCCCACCGCCGGAAACATCAATACGCAAACCGAATAGCCGTAGGCCACCGAAGAGCCCATGGCCACCAGCACGTCCATGTTCGCGCTTTTGTTCCGGAGGCTCTTGATGCCGCCCACGTAGTAATCCCATCCGGTGTAAAACTGTACCGGTGTGGCCAGGGCAAAAAAGAGCCAGTTCACCCAGGCGGTGTGACTCCATGGCCCGGTCAAACCGAAGTCCCGCGCCATGCTGAGCAAAAACAGCGGCAGAGCGAAAACGACGCCGGCGATAAACTTCCGGGTCTGGTCGGCGATCTCCGCCTGTCTGGCCGCAAGCTCGGCATCTTCGGCCGAGACGTTCTCTTCCGGCACCACGGCCCCGTAGCCGGCCTTTTCGATCGCCGCCACCAGGTCGTCGATGCCGGAAACCGAAGGGATGAAGTCGACCGTGGCCCGTTCGCTGGCAAAATTGACCGATGCTTCTGTTACGCCGGGCACCTTTTTTTTGAGCGCCCGTTCGACGTTTGCCGAACAGTTGGCGCAGGTCATGCCGGTGATCGGCAGCTCGATTCTTCGCTTTTCGTCGTCGATTTTTTTTATGTTGTCGTCCATATTTCCTTACTGAGACAGATGTACATGCAAGGTTTCACAGGTCGTGCCTTTGTCCTCAAAGCGTTGACGGCGGCTTTTCACGCCGGGGTAGAGTGGATGCGGTCTTTGCGCCTGACAACGAACCAGGGATTTTTCAGGTTCGCCTTGTTGTAGGCCAAGGGCCGGCCGGATTCGGCCTCGACCACTTCTGCGCCGGCACACTCGGCCACCGCCTGGCCTGCGGCGGTATCCCATTCCATGGTGGGGCCGAACCGGGGATAGACGTCGGCCGCACCTTCTGCCACCCGGCAGAACTTCAAGGAGCTTCCGGCCGAAATGAAGTCCACCTGTCCGTGCAGTTTTTCTTGGCCCCGGACGTAGGCCTGGACCTCTTCGGTTCCATGGGAGCGGCTGCCGATGATCGTAAACGGCCTGTTGTCAGCGCCGGCCAAGGGAAGGCGGCCGTCTTCATCTGCGATTCTGGACCAAGCGGCTTCCAGCTTCGGATCCTCCGGCAAGGCCTCCAGGGTGATCTTGTCCAGGCGCCAGGCTCCGATTCCCCGAGCGGCGGCATAGAGTGTCCCCGCCGTCGGCAGGTAGACGGCGCCCATCACAGGCCGGCCCTCTTCGATCAGGGCGATGTTCACGGTAAACTCGCCGCGCCGATGGATGAACTCCTTGGTGCCGTCCAAAGGATCGACCATCCAGAATCGGCCCCAATCTTTTCGCTGATCGTAGGCGATGTCCCGACCTTCTTCGCTGAGCATGGGAAGACCGGTGCCGGAAAGCGCCGCTTGGATGATTTCGTGGGCGCGCCGGTCGGCCTCGGTCAACGGGGATCCGTCGGCCTTTTCTTCCACCGAAAAACCGGTTTCGTATATTTTCAGGATCTCGCCGCCGGCGGCAAGGGCTGCCCGGGCAGCACGCACAAGCTCCGATTTCACCTGCTTCTCCTTACTGCGCGGGGTAGTTGATTTCGGCAAGGGTGCTGCGGATCTTTTCTTCTGTAGCCGGCCGCTCCCATATCACAGTGACGGTTTTCCCGTCGGCATGGCCTTCGACTTCCTGGATGCCGTCGATCTCGCTCAGCTCGTTTTTGATGGTCATCACGCAGTGGCCGCAGGAAATGTTCGGTACCGTAAACGTTTCCTTTTCCATTTCGATTCTCCTTTTGCGGTTCATAGCACGGCGGATTCCCGCCGTGGGGTTCAATATAATAATGAACCGGAGGATTTAAAGAGAGGGCCGGAAAGGGCAGGGATCGTTATTCGTCAGTCACTGCGGCGTAATTTTTACATCCGACATGGTCTGGTACCGATGTCTGGTGTTTAAAGCAGTCATAAGCCCCGCCGCTGGCCGGCGAGCCGCTCAGTTTGATCAACCGTGAAACTTCCCCCGAAGCCTCAGCCGATGTAGTGAACGGCCTCCGTGCCGTTCATGCAGGCACGACATCCGGCTTCGCATTCAGCTACGCCCGGACAGGCGCAGGTCGTGCCCTACAAAAACCCCGGCTTCGAGCGAAGTTTCATACGAACAATGCCCGTCGGATCGCGGACTCAGCCCTGGAGCAGCGCCACCAGCCCCTGCCGGGCAAAGTCGATGGCGGGGTCCAGGGCCAGCGCCATCTCGAAATATTCCACCGCTTTTTGGGTATCTCCCAATTTCCGGTAATTGACGGCGATGTTGGCATAATCGATGGCGCTGCTCGGGTCGAGTCCGAGCAGGGTCTGGAAGTGTTCGATCGCCTTTTCGTGGTCCCCGAGTTTGAACCGGCAAAAGCCCATCAGGTTGAGGATGTCGGTGCGGGCCGGATCGATGCGAAGTCCTTTTTCGAGAAATTCCAGGGCCTGCCGGTACCGGCCCATTTCCTTGAAGCAAACGCCCAGGTAGGAGTAGATGGTGGTCCGGTCCTCTTCGGTGGGCTCCAGGTCCAGGGCCGCCGAAAGATCGGCGGCCGCCGATTCGGGCGATCCCGCGTTCAGGCGGCTTACCCCGAGGTGAAACTTGACGTAATACTTTCCGGGAAGAAGCGCGTCCATCTGCGCAAGTTTTTCCGCCGCCTCGGCAGGCGGATATTTTTCGGCGATCAGCTTGGCCGTGAACATTCCCACGCTGGTCCAATGGGCCCTTTCTCTGAAATGGGCGCCGGCGACGATGGTGTAAAAAGCGGGGATGCCGAGCACCGGATGGGTCGTGTCGACCACGATGACCTCAAGACCCCGCCCGGCTAAAGCCGCCACGCATCGCTCCACCTCCAGTCGGATGTTGTCGTCGGAAATGTCGGGCAGGTCCCCGATCCGGACCGTATTCGGGGCATTCACGATATAGGCGGCCTCTTCGAGGCGGCTGAATTTGGGAAGCCCGCTGGCCACGTAATTCGACATGGAGTTGAAATCGCCGGCCAGCTGGGCCGCTTCGGTCAGCGCCCGGCTCAGAGCCTTTTCCGGGTTTGCGGTGGTGCCGGCAGTCCAGACGATTTCGCTGGCCGCGGGGAAGGTGGCCGGATCGTAGGCAAGAACCCCGACGGTGGGAATCCCCATTTCCAGGGTAAAGTCCGATGCAGTGAGGCGGATGCCGGCGCTTCGATATTTTTCAAGCATCTCGACCGCGGCCGGATCGGTGACCGTGGCGGTATCGATGCGGGGAACCGAAATCCGTTCCCGGCTGACCAGAGAAGAGACGTGGCGCTCCACGATTTCGCAGATTCCCTGGGCAAGGGCCTCTTCGACGCAGTTTCCCGCCGAAGGACCGTTGAACTCGTTGATGGCGAAAAACCAGTCGAAGGGAATCATGACCTCTTTTTGAAGCGTCAGGGAAAAACCGCATGTCCAGCGCATCGGCAGCTGCTCGTATACCCGCCGGGCGCGATCAATGTCGGGGCTTTGGTCGTGAACCGAGAGGGCGATGCGCGAAAAGTCGATCGCTTCGGGGCCCATCTCGCGGTGGGTGGCGGTCTGAAAATTTTCCGGGTTTTTGGCAAAGGAAAAGAAGCTGAAGCGCTCGGCCAGTTCCATGACGGCGCTGGCTTCTGCCTGGGTCGGTGTGGCGCCTTTTCCCATCTGTTTTTTGGTGCCGATGACCTGCCGGGCGTCCTTGCCGCAGGTGCTGAAAAACACCGGAATGTCGAGCCGCCCGCCGTCGATGCGAAGGGTCTCGCCGAGGATGTTCAGATCGATTTCGGCAAGACGACTGCGAAACCGCCGGACCGTTTCCTCCGGCGGCAGTACCTTGTCCTGGTCGGCAGTGTAGGTTTTAAAAGCGTCTCGGAGCTTCATCTATGGTTCTCCATCATGTCAAGATGAGTTGTTTAAATGGCAGCGCCAGTCGAGGATCGCTCAGCGGGCGGTGATGTAAGGGTTCCTAAGGCGCTCAGACAGCGTATACCGCCATCAGATAACCCATTTCGCTCCACAGGAGACGAAATTCGAAAGTTGACTTATCACCTGTCGAGCCTTTGAACCCAGCATTTGTCGCAAAATTTTGCAAGGTTTTTATTTGACCGCCTCTTCTAATTCTGTTATTAATCCATTTTTTCCTCTTTGTGCTTGCAATAACCCATCCAGCCGTATTATGTTGTTTTTCAACATATAAATGCGCGCAGCGCATTTATGGGGATGTAGCTCAGCTGGGAGAGCGCGGCGTTCGCAACGCCGAGGTCGAGGGTTCGAATCCCTTCATCTCCACCAGCAGATGAAAAATGCCGACTCTTCCGAGTCGGCATTTTTCATCTGTTGGATAAAACATCTGTTGGATAAAACAATGGCATGATTGACCAAGTTTAGGGATGAGGCAATAAATGATCAAAATTCCAATGACCCAACAGCAGACATTCATAAAGTTTTCGGTTTTTTTGCCCTTCGACCTTGTTTGGGTCATTTGGGCCCGGATCTTTACTCGCGGCGGCATTGCCGCCGTTGACTTTTTCCTGGATTGCCTGTACGAATCTTAAAATATTCTGTAGGGTTATCTTGTATTTCAGGCGCGGCGGCCGAGGCTTGCCCCGCGCCCCGGCCATCGGGAGGTTACCTTAAAATGGAAAGATCGGCCACCGCGCAGCGGTCGACGAAAGAGACGGAAATCAGCGTTTCCCTGAACCTGGACGGAACCGGTGACGGCAGCGTGAGCACCGGAATCGGATTTTTTGATCATATGTTGAGGCTTTTTTCCGCTCATGGGCTTTTCGATCTCACCGTCGATGCCCAGGGGGACCTGTATGTTGACTTTCATCACACGGTGGAGGATGTGGGGCTGGTGCTCGGCGAAGCCCTGGACCGGGCATTGGCAGACCGCAGCGGAATTCAGCGCTACGGTCATGCAGTCGTGCCCATGGACGAAGTGCTCACCGCTGCGACGGTTGACCTGTCAAAAAGGCCCTTTCTGGCGTTTTTCCTTCCCTCCGGTCATGTTCCGAGCGCTTCTTTCGAC
>CAYPFH010000007.1:22078-27101 GCA_964409825.1 uncultured Desulfobacterales bacterium
ACACGCTTCTGGCAAAGGAATTTTTCCGAGCGCTGGCGGTCCGGGGCGGATTGAACCTGCATCTGAATGTGTTTTATGGAGAAAACGAGCACCACATCATCGAGTCGATGTTCAAAGCGTCCGGGCGGGCCCTCGACCAGGCTTCGGCAATCGATCCGAGAAGAACCGGTGTGCCCTCCACCAAGGGGGCGTTATAGCCGGCCCCGCGAGGAAAGCCATGGGTTTTTCCATATGCCGTGGGGCCTGGAATTTCCCCGCGGCAGCTTTTTTTGCCCTGTGTCTCCTGGCGTGGATTGCCGCGTGCCAGAGTTGGGTGACGGTATCGGACGGCGCCGGAGGCGCCCTGCCGGAAGCCGTCCTTGTGGTATCGTTTCAAAACATGGCGGCCCGGTATCCGGACGCGTCGGCTGTCCGGTCTCCGATTTCCGGCAAGGTGTTTCCCATCGGGCCGGTCGCCGACGGCGCAGAAGCTCTGTTGACCGATTATGTTGTAACCGCCCTTAAAAAGCGCGCCGAATTCTCGCTTATTCATCCGGGACAAGCCCGGGCCGTTCTGGCGCAAATGTCGCTTGAAAATAAAGACCTGGTGCCGGACCGTCAGGCGATCGTCAACATCGGCAACGCGCTGTCGGCCGATGCCGTCCTTGCCGGTTTTGTATACCGGTTCAAAGACCGGGTGGGCACGGCTTACGGCGTCGATTCGCCGGCCTCCGTTGCCTTTGAACTCCATCTGATCCAAATGCCGGATGGACGGGTCGTTTGGAGTGCCAGCGTGGACGACACCCAATTGAGTTTGAGTGAGGATCTTTTTCAGGTCGGCAAGTTCATCGAGCGAAGGGGGCGCTGGGTGACGGCGCCGAACATGGCCAGGCGGGCGATCGATGCCGCGTTTGCCGACTTTCCATAGACGACCCCGAAATACCGAGTCCGAACATGATCGTTATTCCTGCCATAGACCTCCGAAAGGGCAGATGTGTGCGGCTGTTGCAGGGCCGCATGGATCAAGAGACGGTATTTTCCGATGACCCGGCGGCCATGGCCATTCGCTGGGCAGACCAGGGAGCCGAAATGCTTCATGTCGTGGACCTGGACGGTGCCGTGGAGAAAACACCCTGCAATCTGGATCCGATTCGAAGCATCATGCGGTCGGTCGAGATTCCCGTCCAGGTCGGCGGCGGCATCCGTTCCCTGGATGTCATTGCGATGTATGTCGACCTGGGAGTGGACCGGCTGGTGATCGGAACCGAGGCAATCCGCAGCCCGGAAACGGTCAAAGCGGCATGCCGCCGATTTCCGGGGAAAATCGTGGTGGGAATCGATGCCAAGGACGGCATGGTGGCCATCGAAGGCTGGACCGAAACCACGTCGATCAGGGCGGCGGATCTGGCCCGCCGGTTTCAGGATGACGGTGTGGCTGCTATCAACTTTACCGACATTCGCCGAGACGGCATGCAGACCGGACCGAACATCGAAGAGACCCGCCGGATGGCCGAAGCAGTTCGGATTCCGGTGGTCGCCTCAGGCGGCGTTTCCTCGATCGATGACATCCGCCGGCTTCTGCCTCTGGAATCGGTCGGCGTTGTCGGCGTGATCACCGGACGCGCTCTTTACAGCGGCAGTCTTGACCTGCAAGAGGCCATCGCCGTTGCGGCAGGAAAGAAAGAGGGAAAAATCACTTGACATCGAAATGGATGTGAACCAAACTACGCGTTTATTTATCGATTTTTTTGGGGTCGAATCCTTGGGCTGAGGAACCGATTCACCGTGAATCCGGCGTGGCTGAAGGACGTTGATCGACCCTCATCCCCGTTAAGCCCCTTTCTTGACAGGCCGTCAGGTCATCAATCTTACGAGGGGGTGCTCTTTTTTGGCCGGCTACATTCCTGAAGAGAAGATCGCAGAAATCCGAACGGCGGCGGATATCCTGGATGTTGTTTCCGAATCCGTGGTGCTCAAAAAGTCGGGCAGGAACTTTCTCGGGCTCTGCCCGTTTCATGCCGAAAAAACCCCCTCCTTCAGCGTCAACCGTGAAAAGCAGATTTTCTATTGTTTCGGCTGCGGGGCCGGAGGAAACGTCTTTACGTTTTTAATGAAACACGACGCAATGTCCTTTCCGGAGGCGGTCCGGGCGCTGGCCGGTAAATACGGCATCGAACTGCCTGTGCCGGGTCAATCGCCGGAGCAGCGGCGGCGCTACAGCGATCGGGAAAAAATTCTGGCGATCAACCGAAAGGCTGCCGAATTTTTCAAGGCAGCGCTTCATCGGAAGGGAACCGGCGACCGGGCAACGGCGTACCTGCATCGCCGCCAGATGCCGCCCGAGGTTCTCGAAGATTTTCAGATCGGCTTTGCGCCGGCCGGCTGGGATCAGCTTGTCTCCCACGCCCGGCAAACAGGACTTTCCTTGCCGCTGGTCGAAAAGGCCGGGCTGATCGTGCCGCGCAAAAGCGGAGACGGCTACTATGACCGCTTCAGGGAGCGGATCATCTTTCCCATTGAAGATATCGGCGGGCGGGTCATTGGTTTCGGCGGCCGGGTACTGGATGATACTCTCCCCAAATATCTGAATTCACCTGAAAACCCTGTTTACCACAAAGGCCGTTCCCTCTACGGCGCGCACCAGGCCCGAAACCATTGCCGCCAGACCGGAACCGTTTTCGTGGTGGAGGGATATTTCGACGTGCTCAGCCTGCACCAGAACGGAATCAAAAATACCGTGGCTACACTCGGAACTTCTTTGACCGTCGATCATGCCCGGATGCTGCGCGGTTTCGTCGGCGAAGCAGGGCGGGTCGTTCTCGTGTACGATTCGGATGAAGCGGGGATTCGGGCGGCCGAACGAAGCATACAGGTATTTGACAAGGAGTACGTGGATGCCCAGATTATAGTCCTTCCGGCAGGACACGATCCGGATTCTTTTGTCTGCGAGCATGGCGGCGGGCGGTTTGCCCATCTGGCCGAAAATGCCCAAAGCGTGATTCCGTTTTTGATGGATTCGGCGCAGAACAAATACGGACTTTCGGTGGAGGGCAAGGTGAAGATCGTGGCGGAATTGGCGGGCCCCCTGGCGTTGCTTGGCGATCCGGTCAAACGCGCCCTTTATATCCGGGAGCTTGCAGAGCGCCTCGGCATCGAAGAATCTGCCCTGCTGGAGAAAATCCGGGCGGCCGGCACCGGCGGCTTCAAAAAAAAGGCGGAGCAAAGCCGCGCGCCGGACAACAAAAACGTCAAAAATCGGCTGGAGCGGAAAATCCTTGCCATGATGCTGCAGTTTCCAGACATTCTCGACAATATCGATCAGCAAAAAGTGCTGGATCATTTCTCCGATCCGGTCCTGCGCCGGATCGGAGAGTACGTTCTTTCCCGGCGGAACCGGCCGGTGCGGGCCTCGGAGATCGTTGAAGGGGTCGAGGGAAGCGAGGCTACCGTGGCGGCGTTGGCCATGGAAGACGAACCGTGGAACCGGAAATCGGGCGTCCAATTGATCGCCCAGTTTCTGAAAGGGGGGGCAGGCAGCAGCCGCGACGTCCTGATGGAGGAGATCATGGCCGCTGAAAAGGGAAGCGATGAGGCTTCATTGGATCGTTTGCTGGCCGAAAAATACAAACAAGCCGTCCGCAGGGAAAAAGAGAAGATGGCGCTTCTCCGCAAGGAGCAGCACCGCAAACCATAACCGCTGTAAACCAAAACGCCGCCAGATTCGGGAGGTTGGAGCGTATGGCAAAGAAGGCCGCGCAAAGAACCAAGAAATCGTCCGCGAAAGCAGATTCTCCCCAGGCGAAGGCCCTCAAGGCGCTGATCGTCAAAGGAAAAAAGCGTGGGTATCTTACCTATGAGGAGATCAACGAGGTGCTTCCAGAGGGGGCGACCTCCCCGGAAGCCATCGACGAAACGCTGATGATGTTCGACGAGATGAACATCGATGTCGTTGACAAAACGAAAAAAAAGGAAATCGAAGCAGAAAGAAAGAGCCGGGAGCGGAAGGCGGGCGCCAGCGCGGTAGCGGATTTCGGCAGCGTCACCGATCCGGTGAAGATGTACCTTCGGGAGATGGGGCTGGTTACGCTCCTGAGCCGTGAAGGGGAGGTGGAGATCGCCAAAAAGATCGAAGTCGGTGAGCAGGAGGTGCTCAAGGCGCTGTTGGAGACCACCACCGGCGTCGAAGCGATCCTGCTGCTCGGAGAAAAGATCGAAAACGGCGCCCTGCGGCCCAAGCACGTACTACGAGATCTGGATGAAGGCGACACCTATGTCGACGAGGTCTTCCAGATCGAGAGTTTCTTGAGCACGATTCGCCAGATTCGTGAAATTCACGAAGAAAATCGAATGTTTCGGGAAAAGCTCTTCACCGCCAAGCTCCCGCCGGATGAACAGCGCAGGATCCGTCGAAGCATCGGGCGCAGAAACAACAAGATTTTCACCCTGCTCAAGGACTGGCGATTGGAGGGCAGCGTCATCGAGGAGATCGAACAGGCGATCCGGGACCAGATCGAGTGGTTCGACCAGATGAACCAGAAGCTGGCCGCCTGTGCAGAGCATCTGTCCGTCACCCTGACCGATATGCGCGACGAAGCCACCAGCGAAAAAAAGTTCGTCAAATGGGCCAGGCCCCGTTGCAATATGAAGGTGGCAGAAATCGCGTCCATTTACTCTGAATTCAGAAAGACGCAGTACGCCGTCGCCGGGCGCGAGATCGGGCTGAAAGCGAAAAACAGGTCCCTGAAGCGGATCATGGCAGACGTGGATACCGGCCACTTGAAAGCCAAAAACGCCAAAGGGGAGTTGATCAAGGCCAACCTTCGCCTGGTGGTGAGCATCGCCAAGAAATACACCAACCGAGGTTTGCAGTTTCTCGACTTGATCCAGGAGGGAAACATCGGGCTGATGAAGGCGGTGGACAAGTTCGAATACCGGCGGGGTTATAAATTCAGCACCTATGCCACCTGGTGGATCCGCCAGGCGATTACCCGGGCGATTGCCGATCAGGCCCGCACCATCCGGATTCCCGTTCACATGATCGAAA
>CAYPFH010000007.1:27111-32374 GCA_964409825.1 uncultured Desulfobacterales bacterium
GATTCGAACCTCGCGGTATCTGGTCCAGGAACTGGGCCGGGAGCCTTCCCCGGAAGAGATCGCCGAAAAAATGGAAATCCCCCTGGAAAAAGTGCGCAAGGTCCTGAAAATTGCCCGCGAGCCGATCTCCTTGGAAACGCCGATCGGAGAAGAAGAAGACAGCCACCTGGGAGATTTCATCGAAGACAAAAAATTCATGCTTCCATCGGATGCCGCGGTGAGCTTCAATCTTGCCGAGCAGACCCGAAAGGTGCTTGCAACCCTTACGCCCCGGGAAGAGAAAGTGCTGCGAATGCGGTTCGGCATTGGAGAAAAAGCAGACCACACCCTGGAAGAAGTCGGACAGGACTTTGCCGTCACCCGGGAGCGGATCCGACAGATTGAAGCCAAGGCGCTGCGCAAACTGCGCCATCCGACCCGCAGCCGGAAGCTGAAAAGTTTCATAGACAGTTGACAAAAGGAACGACGGCAGCTACTGAACCGGTACTCCGGCCTCGCAGATGAGGGCCCATAGCTCAGCTGGCAGAGCCACCGGCTCATAACCGGTAGGTCCCTGGTTCGATCCCAGGTGGGCCCACTTTATGAACGTGCAGGTCGGCGGCGGCGTTCAACGCTGCGCATCTAAACCGCAAGGGAGCCCCCGTGATGAAAGGAAAAGTTCAGGTGCGCATCAAAGCGCCCGGAAAAACACGAAACCGGACCGGAACGGATCATCTAAGGCGCGGGCAGACCGCGCCTTTTTTTGCGTCCGAAGGATGCCGCCGACCTGGGACAAAGGGCAGCCGATGAACGCCACCGTCGGGGACATGATCGAGATCCTGGAAACGATTGCGCCGTCGGAGTTGGCCGAAGAGTGGGACAATTCGGGGCTTCAGGTCGGCGCCCGCCACTGGCCGGTGAAAAAAATCCGGGTTGCCCTCGACCCTGGCCCGGAGGTGGTCTTGTCCGCCTGCCGGGAAAACGCCGATCTGTTGGTGACCCACCACCCCCTCATTTTCCGGCCTCTTCGCCGGATCGATGCGGCAACGCCGGTAGGACGGACTTTGGCGGCGGCCCTGGCACATAAAATGGCCGTGGTGGCCGTTCATACAAACCTGGATATCGCCCGGGGCGGGTTAAACGATCTGCTCGCAAAGAAGATCGGGCTCGAACACATTTCCGGCCTGGACACCCGCGCCGAGCAGCAGCCGGGCATAGGCCGGATCGGAGACCTTCCCCTGCCCCTGAGCCTCTCGGATCTGGTCCGGCAGATCAAGGACCGGATGGGACTTATAGCGGTGCGGATGGCCGGGGATCCGGCCCTGGCAGTCACCCGGGTGGCCGTGTGCACCGGCAGCGGCGGGTCTTTGATGAGCACTTTTTTCGCCTCCGATGCCCAGGCGTTCGTATCCGGGGATCTGCGCTATCACGATGCCCGGGATGCCGAAAGCGTGGGCCGGGGACTCATCGATATCGGCCACTTCGGCTCCGAGTATCCCATGATCGGCGCCTTGGCCGGGCTGCTCAGAGAGGCGGTCGAGCAAAGAGGATTTTCGGCGGTCGTGGAAGAATGCCGAACAGAGAAGGATCCGTTTCGGCGACTGTAACCAGAAACGAGCAGGACGCCTTCGGCGCCCCGCAAACCCATGCAACGATAAAAGCAGGTGATGTTATGGCGTCCATTACAAAGGAGCAGATCGATATCCTCATCGAACTGCAATCGATCGAAATCGAGCGATACCGGCTTCAGAAGCGGTTGGAGGCGAAACCGGCCAAGCTGGAGGCCCTGGACGAGGAAATCGGATCCCAGGGAAATGCCCTTGCCGGCGACGAACAGTCGCTGACCGAGCTGAAAAGAGCCTCCCGCACCTTCGAGGCGGATCTGAAGATCAATTCCGAAAGGATCAATAAACTTCAGGAGCGGCTGCGATCGGTCAAAACCAACCGGGAGTACCAGGCGACCCTCAAGGAGATCGACGACCTGAAAGCGAAAAACTCCGGCATCGAGGACCGTGCCCTGGAAACCATGGACCGGATCGATGCCGTCGAGGCCGCAGTGGCGAAGAAAAAAGAAGATCTCTCCATGATTTCCGAAGAGATCGAACAAGACCGGGCCGCCATCGAAAAAGAAATGGCAGAGGAACGTCGACGTCTTTCCGTACTGGAGAAAAAAAGGCAGGATACCGCAGGCCGGCTGGATCCCTCTTTGATGAGAACCTACAATCGCATCCTGGGGCTGGGCTATGCCGTGGCCATTGCACCGGTGGTACAGTCCGTCTGCCAGGGCTGCAATATGAACATTCCGCCCCAGATGTTCAACGAACTGCAGCGCTTCGACAGCTTGAAATTCTGCCCGTTCTGTGAAAGAATATTGTACTGGAAGTCGGCCGCCGAAGATCGAGGCATTTTGGAAGAGGCCCAGGCCTCCGAAGAAAAAGTCGAACACGGCGAGCTATGATCGAGCAGCGGTGCGGTCGGAGTAGGACAGACGATCGCCGGCACCCTCCGGCGCGGAGGGGCCGGAGGAAAGTCCGAACACCACAGGGCAGGGTGCTCCATAACGTGGAGTCGCGGTGACGCGAAGGAAAGTGCAGCAGAAAGCAGACCGCCCCCGCAGATCAGCGCCTTCGGGCGTTGTTCCGCAGGAGCAAGGGTGAAACGGTGCGGTAAGAGCGCACCAGTTCTCCGGGTGACCGGGGAAGCTAGGCAAACCCCACCCGGTGCAAGACCAAATAGAGGAGCGTTTGAGGATGGCCCGTCCGAGCTCCCGGGTAGGTCGCTTGAGGCGGCGGGAAACCGTCGACCCTAGATGAATGATCGTCGCCCGGAACCGGGGCAACCCCTTCCGGGAACAGAATTCGGCTTACGGCCTGCTCCGGCCGCACCTTCCATGCCGCTGCCTTCAGTTCAAAACGCCGGTATCATCTCTTCGGTCGTTGGCGGTATGCCTTCGGCTGTCCGTTTCCCCGCTTCTGCCGGTGGATCATGCACCGAAGGGAAGGCGGGTGCGGCATGAGAGCTGAGCGCAACGTGTGGATATGGCCATGAAAGAAGACTGGACTTTTTGCGACATCTCCTTTGCTGAAAAACTTCGGATTTTTTCTTACGACTACCTCAAGTGCTGCCGCTACATTGCCACGTTCGACCGGTCCCGCTACGTCTTTACCAAAAAGCTCTATTCGAAGCTGATTTCCGCCTCTCAACTCCTGGAGGATTTTCTCGATTTTCACGGCGCCAAAAACAGCAAAGAGTGGTTTTTTTATCGAGAGATGACGGCCGCGATCAGGCACCTGAGCCTGGGCGGCTATTCTCAAAAGCACATTTCCAACCGGCTTCAGTTCTACGATCTGCCCGACGACGAAGAATTCCGCAAAGAGGGATACAAGACCCTCGATTTTCTCACCAGCGCCCTGATGAACATCGCCCCGGTGGTCCTTGACGAGGCCCGCCGGTTGTCGATCCCGGTGCCTGATGACGTTTTTGACCCGGCCGATTTCCCGGGAGTCTCCACCAGCCATATGCTGTCGTATGACATCGACGACGAGAACCGTGATGCCCAGAAAAAAAACATCGTCAAGATCGCCAGCGAATTTCTTTCTGTTGCCAGGGAGCTTGACCACCTCGGATTTTATGAGCCATACAGCCCTGAGCAGCTCTACCAGCTGGTGCCGGCCAAGGTGAATGAAGTGGAAATCCGCCGCCTCGAGATGGTGGTTCACAACCTGCAATCGTCTTTCGACACCTATGTGATTCACGGCGGCTACCGCTACGGAAACCGGATGCTCAAGCAACTGCGGGGATTTTTTTCCGTAGTGTTTCACCTGCTGCAGATGATCGGACGCATGCTCCATTTCTACGAGCGCCATCTGCACGAGGCCGGGTACAAAAATATCTACAAGGAGGTGCAGGGTCGGTTGTCGGAGCTGGTCACCCCCGACGAGCTGCTGGATCGGACGATCAACTACGGTCTTTACTATACCTGCCATTTTTTGTCTGCCGGAAAGGACCTTGCCCACCAGATCCTCAACGAGAACATCGAACGGTCCTCCATCACCGCCGGGGTGCCGGTCAAGCTCGGATTTCACAGCCGGCCGAGCCTGCTCGTGGCAAAAATCGTTCAGCATTACGGCGGGAAGGTGGATCTGGTCGTCGGAGAGGACCGGTTCGATGCGAGCAGCGTGCTGGACATCCAGTGGGCCGGCGGTAAGATTCAGAAGGAAAACATCTGCCAGGTGATGTTCGAGGGAGACACCCGGGCCCTGAAAGACATTCAGGTTCTGGCCGGCGTCAACTACGGTGAGGACTCCATGGGAAAGGGGGTCCCCCTGCCCAAAGAGCTCGGCTATTTGAAATAATCAAATCGCTGCCGCGATTTGATTATATGAGTTATGATTGATTCCACAGCCAAAGAAAATGAAATCGGATCTCGGCCGGCCGGGGACGTCTGCGCCGTCATCGTAGCAGCGGGGCGCGGTCTGCGGATGAATGCAGCGGTGCCTAAGCAGTTTCTGCCGATGGCGGGAAAACCAGTGCTGGCGCATACGATCTCCGCTTTTGGCGCCTGTCGGGACATCGATCGGATTGTCGTTGTGGCTGCACGGGAGGATTTTTCGCTTTGCCAAGACACCGTGTTTCCGGCGGCGGACTGCCGAAAGCCTCTTTTTCTGGTCGAGGGCGGCGTGCATCGCGCGGATTCGGTTTTCAGCGGCATCGAGGCCGCCGGAGCCGACACCGGGATCGTCGTCATCCATGACGGGGTGCGCCCGCTGGTGCGCCCGGAGCAGATCGGCGCCGTCGTCGCCGAGGCCGAAAAAAACGGCGCCTGCATCCTGGCGGCCCCGGTATTCGACACCCTGAAAAAAGTCTCCGGCGACGGGCAGGTGATGCAAACCGTTGACCGAATCGGCTTATGGACGGCCCAGACCCCCCAGGCGTTTCGCTACGAGCTGATCCGGAAGGCTCACCTCAGCGCACAGAAATCCGGTACGGTGGTCACCGATGATGCCCAGCTGCTGGAGCGGCTGGATCTGCCCGTGCGGGTCGTCCGCGGCGACGGATTCAATCTGAAAATCACCGCTCCCGAAGACCTGAAAACGGCCGAGGCCCTTTTGGGCGCCATGAATAAGCCGTGAAAGGCCGTACAGGGGGATTTGTCGGAGAAAAGGGTGCTGGATCCTGGATTCTGTCACTTTTGAATGCAGTTTCACAATCCTGGTCCTCAGGACCAGGTCAGAGGCAATTGGCCCTGCCTTTCAGCCCGAAGCGAAAACAGTCGAAGCACGAA